>NZ_ABHH01000005.1:0-110332 GCF_000171855.1 Carnobacterium sp. AT7
ATGATATGTTCTTTATTTTCTCTAGTTCGTTCTTAATGCTTTTCTATACAAAAGTTTTAGGGATAAGCGGGGCTGTCGTTGGAACCCTATTCCTAACCGCTCGTATTGTCGATGCATTTACCGATATTGGAATGGGCCGATTGATTGATACATTGAAACCTTCTAAAGATGGACGATTCAGAGTATGGATCAAACGTGTTGCTCCATTTGCCGTAATTTCAGGGATTTTGCTATTTTTAAATGTGGCGCAAGACTGGCCGATGAATATGAGAATCGTTTATATTTTTGTAACTTATATTTTTTGGGGAAGTTTTTGTTATACAGCTATAAATATCCCTTACGGATCCATGGCCTCTGTTATCAGTGATAACCCAGATCACCGCTCTTCACTTTCAATTTTCCGTAGTGTTGGTGCAAGTCTCGCAAGTATTTTCATTTCATTTTTTGTTCCACTTTTTGTTTACACAACCGATGCAAATGGTGCACAAATCGTTCTTGGAGACCGATTCACTATAATAGCTATTGCATTTGGGGTTATCGCCTTTGTTCTTTACCAATTTTGCTATCATTTCTCAATCGAGCGTGTTCAATTACCTGACACGAGTGAACAACCAAAAGAATCTTTTGGTATACAAGTCAAAAACATTATTAAAGGTCTAACAACAAATCGCGCATTAGTTGGAATTATCGTAGCTGCCATTTTCTTATTGTTAGCTCAATTGTTGGTCGGTACAATGAATGCTTATTTATATGCTGACTACTTCCAAAATTATAGAGCGCTAGCAATTGCAGGTGTTGCGGGTGCAGCAGGTGTACTTGTTCTGGCACCATTTTCAAATAAAATTGCTTCTCGTTTCGGAAAGAAAGAATCAGGTACTGTAGCGCTTTTATGGTCTGCAACAATATATACGATTTTATTCTTTATGGGTACTTCAAATGTTTGGTTATTCCTTGTCCTCGCAAGTTTAGGAAACCTAGGAATGAATTACTTCAACATTATCATTTGGGCTTTTATCACCGATATTATTGATTATCAAGAAATCAGAACAGGTAAACGTGAAGATGGAACCGTTTACGCGGTATACTCTTTTGCCCGTAAACTTGGTCAAGCCTTGGCTGGTGGTTTAGGTGGATTCGCATTATCGGCCATCGGATATGTTTCAGCTGCTTCCACTCAAAACCAAGACGTTTTAGATAAGATATATGGTGTTGCTAGTGGTATCCCAGCTATTGCTTATCTACTGGTTGCTCTTAGTCTTTTCTTTATCTATCCATTAGGCAAAAAACAAGTTCGCGAAAATACAGCTATCTTAGCTGAAAGACGTAAACAACAAGCCTAACACTAAAATTTCTTTTTCATTAATCTCCTACAGAAAAACATAAGCGCTTACAATCAATTTGCACAAAATGCCATATGTATCCTTAATATAAGGACGCATATGGCATTTTTTATTTAATGTGTACTTGCTAAATATTCTTCTGTTTCACGTGGAGCTGTTAGGACAACAGAAATCACAGCAATCACAACGAATAATACATTTACCCATAAACCTATCATACCTGCTAATTCAAAAGAAGTACTTGTGGACATAGCTGAATAGACACTAGATGAGATAGCTACACCAATGGCTCCACCTAAAGAACTGGCCATTTTGTAAACTCCAGACGCTACTCCAACTTTGCTTACAGGAGCAGCAGAGATAGCCGTATCTGTGGAAGGTGTTGCATAGTAACCAAGTCCTAGACCATAGAAAGCATAACCTACAAATACAAGAACAGAATAGATTGTACCTGGTATAAAAGTTAGAGACATGAGTAGAATCCCGATACCAGCAATACTGGTGCCCATTAACATCGGTTTACGAGCACCGTGTTTTTGTAAAGCTTTTTCACCTAGGCGAATAGATGACAATACACAAACTAGGTAACCAATCGTTAATAAACCTGATTGGAATGAAGAATAGCCTCTACCCATTTGCACGTACGTATTCGCAACGAACATTGTACCGGCAGATGCATTCAATAAGAAGTTTGATAATGTTGCACCACTGTAAGCTTTATTTTTAAACAATGAAAAATCAATTAAGCTGTTTGTTTTTGCTAGTTCAACTTTAAAGAAAATAGCTGTTGAAATAATAAATACGACAACAAATGCAATTTCTAATGGGCTAGTCCATCCAATAGAAGAACCATTTGTAATAAATAAATTGAACGTTAACATCATGATCACAAAACTAACTAAGCCACTAAAATCAAAAGTCGTTCTTTCTGCAGCTACGACTTTGCTTTCAGGTGTGCCATTAACTAGTAAAAAGCCTGCAATAGCAAAGATGATAGAAAAGACAAAGATGTATCTCCAGCCTAAATAAGTTGCTACCATTCCACCGAATAATGAACAGATCCCGGAACCACCCCAAGATCCAATAGACCAATAACTAAGAGCACGTTGACGATCTGGTCCTTCAAAATAAGTTTTCATAAGTGATAATGTTGCAGGCATAATTGCTGCTGCTGAAAAACCCTGAATGATACGCCCGATAATCAACAACACTGAACCTTGAGCAACTACTAAACACAACGAACCAATAATGCTTAAAATCAAACCAATTTTTGTCAATTTTACACGGCCAAGTTTATCAGCCATTGCGCCTGACCCTACCATAAACATCCCTGAGAATAACCCGGTCAAACTAATCGCAATGTTTAAAACACTTGATGAAATACCTAAATCAGCTTGTACAGCTGGTCCAATATTTAACATCGTTTGTGCGAATAACCAAAATGTAATAACTCCAAATACAATCCCAACAATTAATCTATTTGTACCCTTATAATTTGTTTCCATTTTTCTTTTATTCTCCTTTTACTAGATAATCTATTACAATTGATCCCATTGCTTTTGCTGCAACGATTAAACTTGATTCACTAATTTTAAATTTAGGATGATGATGTGGATAAGCTTCGCCTTCTTCAGGAGCAGCCCCCACATAAAAGAACATACTTGGGCGTTCTTTTGCATAGTAAGCAAAATCTTCTGAAGGGGGTTGTGCATCACACATTTCGATTCCTTTTAGTTCAGGAATAGTTGTTTGTTTCAATTTGCTGATCGTTTCTTCTGTCAACTCAGGATCATTATATAGAACTGGGTAGTCATTTTCATATTTCAGCTCATAAGTAACATCAAACATAGCTGCTATACCTTCTAATTTAGCGCGAATTTCTTTTTCGATAATTGTACGAACTTCTTCAGACATTGAACGTACATCACCCTCTAGGAAGACTGAATCTTTGATCACATTGAATGATCCACGACCATCGAAGTTACCAATTGTAATTGAACCCACGTCAAATGGATTTAAACGACGGCTCACGATGGATTGGACGGCTACCACGAAATAACTTGCGGCTACAATTGCATCATTTGCTTTGTGCGGCGAAGAACCATGTCCGCCGACTCCTTGAATCTTGATATGGAAATTTGCACGGCCAGTTTGAATGTTTTCAGGACGATAAAATAGTTTACCTGTTTCCATTTGAGACATCACATGGATACCAAAAACATTGTCAACTCCATCTAGTGCGTGATCTTGAATCATTTGTATTGCTCCACCTGGAGGCATTTCTTCCGCATGTTGATGGATAACAACGATTTTCCCTGCTAATGAATCTTTTAGTTCAATCAAAGATTCAGCTAAGATTAACATGTATGCCGTATGCCCATCATGCCCACAAGCATGCATCACACCCGCATTTTTAGATTTAAAGGAAACATCTGCTTCTTCTTCAATTGGCAATGCATCAAAATCAGCGCGAATAGCCACTGTTTTTCCGGGTTTACCAGAATCAATTGTTACGACTATACCTCTTCCACCTACATTTGTTCGCACGTTACAGTCTTTGCCTTTATAAAAGTCAGCAATATAAGCAGCCGTTTTTTCTTCTTGAAAAGACAACTCAGGATTTTCGTGCAAATAACGGCGTATCTCAATCATACGGTCTTGCTTCTCATTCATTTTTTCAAAAAGGTCATTTTTTATAGATTCGTTCATTTTTTTCTCCTCCTTAGTTATCTTTCAGAGCGATTAACTTTGTTCTTTCGTTCTTTACCCTTCTATTCTAAGATAGATTCAGGAAAAAAACAGGGCATAATTTTACACAAAAGAGCTCTTTTTTGCTCTCGTCATTTTTCATTAGGCTCAAATAGGTAAAGAAAAGAGGCTTTTTTATTCCTTAATTGCTTTTATTGCAAAAAAAAAGGTATTCTACTCAGTATCAGCTAGAATAACTTCTTTTATTTATTTTGGTTTTTCTTCAAATTGTGTGGCTGCTTCAACTAAATTTCTTGTGGAATAGACGGATTTGCTTGTAAGAGCCTTGGTACCGTCTTAAAATCGTTCAAGTTTCAATCTCACTATAATCGCTAAAAACCAATGCTGTACAGGGCTACAAGCAATCCTATTCCTAAAAAAATTTTAAGCATTCAACTCAATTTATCTATCCATACTAAAAAGATAACTACTATTTTTGTCTTCATTAATAATCTGGTTCGATTTTTTTCAACTCAATAAAATGAATCGAATTGATGTCCATGTAAGCATAAAAAGACCATTTTCCATCAATAAGTTCATCATTTATTTCTACATCTGGAGTCGCAGTAGAAATAATGTACTTCATGATGTCTTGATTGATGCCATATTTGCTATTGATCTTTCTTAAATTATCATAGAGCGCACCATTTTTACGATCGAATTTAAAACGAGTGACTTGATATTCACCTGGTTCTAAATTTTCTATTTTAACTTGCAACTCTTTACTATGTTCACGCAAGAATAAATCATCAACTGAATACCTAGGGTTAAAGTTCCGTTCATGGAATAACGCAATTTGATAGCCATCTTCATTTTGTGTTAAAAGATGGTTTTCTCCTTCAGATAAGACGGTACCGTACAACCTTTCTTTAAAAAACATAGCATAATAAACCGGTCGTTTACCATCAAAATAATGAAAGAGTTCAAGACCATCAGAAACCAAATCTTGACTGTTATGGACCCTTTCGTGTATTTCATTATTAATCCAAAAACCTAAACCTTGAACTTCTTGACTCAGCTCTAGCACGGTGTTGAAAATGAGTGCCGCACGAAAAAAAGTGCCATTACTATACCGAGAATCTCCCGTCAGTGTATTCCAAATATCAAGGAACAACGGTTTTTCAATTTTATTTTTCTTGAGAAAGTGTTTCAACCTCTTCGTTTTGTTCATATGGTAATTTTGTGCTTTCATAAAATTCTTATCACTTGTGTCTTCAAAATTAATATCGCTATTTCGATTGGCATCAAAACTTATAAAATCAATATTTCTCGCCTTATTTAGAAGCCACATGTGACTTTTTTCAATGCTTTCCGCGTCTTCATCAAAAGGTAAAAAAATACCTAATTGAATATGTGGCATTTTATTTTTTAATGTCTTTTGTAACGTATCGTATAACTCCTCTAGTAACGTAGGATCAAGTTTTGTCTCTTTTGGTGCATAAAACAAAACATGCCAGTTCTGAACAAATTCTTTACCAAACACTTGAATAGTATGATTGAGAAATGCCCTTAGTTTAGAGAAGTAGTCTTGGAAGTAAAGTATTTCATTTACATTGATTCGCAAAAAGACACTAAATCCCGAATCTTTAATTGTACGTAAAGCTAGATCAGCGTTGGCGTATATCGAAATAGTAGAAATAGCTTCATCGGTATTTATTTCTGGTAGAATTGTTGAACCGCTGATTAAATTACGGATACCGATATAGTTTATTTTCATGGAATCATTTGCCATCAAAATTTGTTTCTTTATATTCTCATTTAAAATGTCTTTCAATTCGCCAATAAAAACAATGTGTTTTTCATGAATAAGTGCTGTTTTTGTCTGCTCCATAGGTGAAATCAGTAATTTTTCATTTGTAAAATCATTTCCTAAAAGAGTTTGGTTCATTTCTTTATCACAATACTTAGTTAATTTCACAAGTACCTCAGGTGAATCTAAAATACTAGATTTACTAGTATTCTGTCTAGCCATACTTTCCTCTAAAGGAACCATTGATTTATGCTTTTTTCGATAGCTAGCTGGTGTTTGTTCATAGACTGTTTTAAAAGCCAGTGCAAATTGTTTCGCTGTGGAGAATCCATTTCGGGATGCTATCTGAAAAAGCGAATCTGATGAATGAATCAAATCTTCTTTACTGTGCTTAAGTCGAACGTTCGTCAGATACTTTGAAAAATTGATGCCGACGAATTGTTTGAAATAACGCGAAAAATAAGAAGGCGATAAAAATTCTTGATTAGCCATATGAGTTAATGATAAGGGTTCGCCATAATGGTGTTCAATATGGTTTAAAATACGGGTTATTCGTTCGTCTTCTAATTCAATTTGTTCTTGATAAGGAATGCTCTTTTTGAAAAAACGAATCATCATCAATAAAACTTGATAAAGATCGCTTTGAACGCTAATGGAACTATCCTCCCCCTTTTGCAAATGAGCAATCACCATTTTCGCTAATAAACGGCGCAGTTGGGCTAAAACTTCCTCACGACCAGTATCAATCTTTTTAGAGAAACATTCAAAAACATAATGGTAGTAGGCTTCGTACTGCATTTTAAAAAAGTGGTTCGTAATAGCTAAAGAAACGACAACATTCGATGAGTCTCCTATGATACTATAAATGGTATTTCGATTAATAATCAGAATATCGCTTTCCTGTAAGAAATACTCTTCTCCATCCATCAAAACCGTAATAGTCCCTTCAACCACAAACAAAAGCATTGTACCTGCAAATTGGTGAGATGAAACAGATTGAATACTTTGTATCATGATTTCAAAGTCGTTGATTAGTTTTTGTTCCATACTATCCCCCCTTTGTACAAATTAGTTTTTTTCGCATGACTGCTCAGTTTACAGACCTCAGCATTCTATCAAATCAATAATAACCCATCTAAATCAAGTACTCTAATTCGTTTATGAGTAATTTGTTTGATGTACCCTTTCTCTTCTAAGTCATTGAACTTACGACTGATGGTTTCAGGAGTCGTTCCCAAATAAGAAGCCAAATCTTTTTTGCTCATGGGTAAAGTAAATTCGGCTGCTCCTAGTTCTTCATCATCGAGACTTTCTGCTAAATATAAAGCAATACGAGTTTCAACTTTTTCTGTTGAAAAACGTGTCGTTTGCTTTTCAGATGCTTCAAGGCGACTTGAAAATTCAGCAATCACTTTTAGAGCAATCGAAGGGTATTTCAGCAAGAATTCTTGCAAATCAGAGCGTTTAATCATACAAATTTTTGTATCCACAATAGCTTCAGCATACGATTCATGTGTAGACTCTGAAAACAAAGCCATTTCACCAGTGAATTCGCCAGGATTTAACATACGAACTAATTGTTCTTTCCCAGAATCTGATAATCTGTAGATTCGGACTCTTCCTTTATTAATAATATAAAGAGAATCCGATTCATCTCCAGCATGATAAATAAGTTCATTTTTTTTATACGTTACAGATCGAGTTGTTTTCATAATTTCATCTAACTGCTCATCTTCTAAGTGATTAAAGATGGGAACCAGAGATACGCATGCTTTATGCGAATTACTCGAATGGTCATGGCTATGGTGTGTATGATTCATATTCATTTCCTCCACATAAGTTACTTTTTTGACAGTATTATTAACCTTAGTATACCAACTTCAGCTGGATTCTTCGAGTTAAGTTAAACATTCTTTCTTATTTGCTTAGATTTCATCAAAGTCAGCCTACTGCAGAAATGAATTTTTTCTGTAGTAGGCTGACTTTGACTATTTATTTAATGAGTTTACTCATCTTCTCCTTCAAGAGCTGATTGGCTAAGAAACGCTTGTAACAGCCAAATTGTTTTGTCTAAATAGTTCTTGTAACCAATCATGGTATCTTCTAATACAAAGTCTTCTTCTTTCTGTGCTAGTCGGATCGTTCTTAGTGTCAAATCTCTTGTGAGACGGTAATCATCTACTAGATTTCCAACCATTTCTTCAGCTGACAAATATTTATCTTTTGATGATTCAGAGATCAACCCATACTTCGCATACTCTTCAGTAGTAGATGCTGGTTTGGCACCTGAAGCAATTAAGCGCTCTGCAATGTCATCGTAATACTTAGCATTTTCATCATATAAATTTTCAAATTTTTCATGCAATGAAAAGAAATTGGGTCCTTTTACATACCAATGATACTGGTGCAGTTTCACATGTAGGATTGCTTGGTTAGAGATAATATGGTTCGTCATAGCCGCTGCAGTTGGATTGTGATGGTCATGCTCTTTTTCCTCTTGTACGGTCTCTGCTTGATGTAATTCTTCAATAGTGTGTTCTTCAGTCATTTTTAATTCCTCCTAGTTTTATCGTTCGAATAGTTACGGTTGCCTTTTGAAAAAATCAGCTTGAACTAACTTAGTGCAAGACTCGCACTTAATTTTGACTGATCACTCCTTTCAATGGTTCAGCTCATTTCCTTGCCTGTTGACTAGTACTCCAGTTGATTAAGCTTCGACAGGTACTGCAACTACTTCTTCGTCTGCTTGCATATTTTTACGATTGAAACGAATCAAACGCATCGCATTTAAAATAACGATCAGCACACTGGCTTCATGTATGAACATTCCAGATGCCAAATGAACACTTCCCATTAAGACCCCAGTTAATAAAATAGCTACTACAGCTACCGCAATAAAAATATTTTGTTTCATATTTCTAGTTGTTGCTTTAGATAATGAGTAAGCATGTGAGAACTGCATCAATTTATCAGCCATTAAGACAACATCTGCTGTTTCCATCGATACATCAGTTCCGCCTTCACCCATTGCTAAACCAATATCAGCCGTTGCAATCGCTGGAGCATCGTTGATTCCGTCTCCCGCCATAGCAACAATGTGTCCTGATTCTTTCAATTTCTTTACATATTCTACTTTGTTTTCTGGTAATAATTCAGCATGGAACTCATCTAATCCTAGTTCCATTGCAACAGCTTCTGCAGTATGTTTGTTATCTCCAGTCAACATGACGATTTTCTTAATTCCATTTGCTCTCATTTGTGCCAAAGCTTTCTTAGCATCATCACGAATCTGATCGGCAATAGAGATAATACCAGCAATATTTCCGTCAATTGCGATAAAGATAGCAGAGTTACCTGCTTTTTCACGGCTCACGGCATAGCTTTCAACAGCCGTTGACAATGTGATGTTTTCAGTTGTCATTAATTTTCGATTACCAGCAATAATTTTACGCTTGTTCACTACAGCTTTGATCCCGTTGCCTTTGATTGCTTCTCCATCAGTTAGTTCCATAGAAGCAAGGTCCATGCCACGGTTTCTGGCTGTTTTTACAATTGTTTGTCCCAAATGGTGTTCAGAAATGGTTTCTGCTTTAGCCACTAGTTCCAATAACGTATCCTTATCGACTTTGTTAAACGTGTGAATGTCTGTCACTTCAGGTTTTCCTTTTGTTAAGGTACCTGTTTTATCAAAAACCAAGGTATCAACTTTGGAAAACTTATCCATAATTTCTCCACCTTTAATCAACACCCCATTCTTTGCGCCATTTCCGATACCGGCAACATTTGAAACGGGAGCTCCGATAACTAAAGCACCAGGACATGCGATAACTAAGAACGTAATGGCCAAATGGAGATCTCTAGTAAAGAGGTACACGATAATCGATAAGACAACTACAGTTGGTGTGTAGATATTGGCGAATTTATCTAAGAATTTTTCGGCTTTAGATTTTGATTCTTGTGCTTCTTCAACTAGCTCAATAATTTTCGCAAATGTCGTATCATCACCAACTCTTTCAGCGATGATTTCAATGTACCCATTGTCTACTATAGTTCCACTAAAAACTTTAGCGTCGATTGTCTTTGAAGCTGGAACAGATTCCCCAGTAATCGCCGCTTCATTAATAGAAGCTTTTCCGGAGACAATTTTACCATCAACAGGAACTTTTCCACCTGGATGAATCACGACACGGTCTCCTTCTTCAACCTCTTCGACGGGAATTGTCTCTGTGTTTCCATCTGCCCGTAATATTGTCGCTTCTTGTGGAGCCATATCAACCAATTCTCTTAAAGACGAACGGGTTTTTTCTAACGTTCTCATTTCTAAATAATCTCCAAATAAGAACAAGAAGGTTACCACAGAAGATTCGGTGTACTCGCCAATGTACAATGCCCCTAGAACAGCAATACTGACCAATAAATCAATGCTGAAAGCTTTCATACGCAACGCTTGAATGGCTTTGATAAAAATAGGTACACTGGCAATAAGAGTTGCAATAATTAAAGCGACGTCTTTTAAATTTTCGGTTCCCAAGAAGCCAGAAATAAATCCAATAGCGATTAAGACTCCTGATAAAATAGTGATATGATTTTTATGATGATTAATATGTGCAATCATTTTTATTCCTCCTAATTTTTTATTTGCTTACTTTTGAATGAATGGAATGTCCGGTTAACAGAATGGCTTTTTCAATTTGATGGATCGTAACTTTTTGGTTGTCAAATGTCGTGCGAATCTTTCCAAGTTGAGGAAAAACTCTGACCGATTCGATACCGTCTAATTCTTTGACCTGATTTTCTATTTTTTTTGCACATCCAACACAATCAAGCGGTTCGATTTTAAATAAGGCTTTAGCCATTGATCTTTCTCCTTTCTTTTTGCTCTCTCTTTATAGTCTTATCTTACTTCTTAATACGCAGTTAAAAATTGACCACAGTCAATAAAAAAAGATTCCAGCACATTTTGCTGAAATCTTTTTTTGCTATACTAATGACCTTAGTTTCGTTGTCTCTCTATCCTTGGAATAGTACGGAATAGGCGGATAGTCTTGCCTACGGAGATACCATATGAAAATGGCTCCAATGAATAACACTAAAGATAAGGCTTGCGATACGCGCATAAAATCCCCTATCCACAAGCTATCTGTTCTCATCCCTTCAATGAAGAATCTCCCTACTGAATACCAAAGTACGTAACTTAACGCTACTTCTCCTTGACGCAACATGTTTTTCCGATTCCTTAATAGGATAATCAGTCCAAATCCCACTACGCTCCACAGTGATTCATATAGAAACGTTGGATGGTAATAGGTACCCTTAATGTTCATTTGCTCAATAATAAATTTTGGTAAATATAATTTTTCAAGAAATGCATAACTAACAGGTCCTCCATGAGCTTCTTGGTTAATAAAGTTTCCCCAGCGTCCGATAGCTTGAGCCAACAATACATTAGGTGCCAAGATATCTAATAACAATGATAAAGAAACGCCTTTCTTATTTGTATACCAGTATAGTGTAAGTCCTCCTGCAATCAACCCTCCGTAAATAGCAATTCCACCATTCCAAATAGCTACAATTTCTCCTGGGTTCTGGAGATAATAATCTAATTCGAATAAAACGTAATAGAGACGTGCACCTATAAAACCAATCGGAATAGCCCATAAAGCCATATCAATGATGATATCCTCTTCAAGACCTTTTTTCTTTGCTTCTCTGGTGCTTAAATGAATAGCTAAAACTATTGCTGCAGCAATGATGACACCATACCAATGGATCACGAAAGAGCCTATCTCAATAGCATGGGGGTTGATTGATCCTAATCCTACTTCCATTTAATCTACTCCATTTCACTTTTCAAAAAAAGATTCCCACTATTGAAAGTCGGAATCCTTCTTTAGATTATTTTCAACTCATTATCAGACTTCATCTATTAAGATATTTTGGCAGATAGTACGGGATAACCTAATTTTTGAATGGTTTCTTGAATTTTACTAGCTTCAATAGCTGTTTCATCGAACTCTGTTTTTACTTTGCTTGAATTAAACATTACCTTGGCTGATTCAATACCTGCCGTTTTATTTAAAGTCGTTTCGATTTTCTTGATACATGATGGACAAGTTAATGGTTCTAATTGATATACTGCTTTACTCATAATGATCTTCCTCCTATCTTTTATTATCTTTAGTATAAGCAGTCCTACTCCTTAAAAAATTGACCTTCATCAATTTCCGATAAAAAGCTCAACAAAAAAAGACCGAATCTAAAATGATTCGATCTTTTTTTGATAGTTAATCGGTTTAAGTGTTTATAAGTCGCCTGTTTTTTCTTGATAAGTCTGTAATTGATACATATCGTAATAGGTCCCTTTTTGATCAATTAATTCATCATGACTTCCTTGTTCAACAATTTCACCGTTATGCAGAACTAAAATCTTATCTGCATCTTTAATCGTAGATAAGCGATGGGCAATAATCAAAGAGGTCCGACCTTTACGCATATTGGCTAAACCTTTTTGAATTTTCTCTTCCGTTTCTGTATCAATATTAGCTGTTGCTTCATCAAGAATTAGTATACGCGGTGAACGTAGAATTGTTCTAGCAAAACTGATCAACTGCTTTTCTCCAGCAGATAAGCTTGCTCCTCGTTCGATAACTTTTGATGCATACCCATTTTCCATTTCAGATATAAAATCATCTGCATAGACAAATTCAGCCGCTTGCTTAACCTCTTCTTCGGTATAAGAGGTATTGTACATTCGGATGTTGTCGGCGATATTTCCATAAAACAAGAAACTATCTTGCAAAACTAAGCCCATTTTAGTTCTAAGCCCTTCAATAGACATATCCTTTAACGAGTGTCCATCAATAGTAATTTCTCCTTCATGGTATTCATAAAAGCGCATCAAGACATTAATGATGGAACTTTTTCCTGATCCCGTTTGACCGACCAAAGCAACTGTTTGACCTGGTTTCACTTCAAAGCTGATGTTGCGTAAAACTTGTTTCTTACCATCATATGAAAAGTTCAAATTATTTACTTTGATGTGTCCGTTAGTAATCAACCCATTTTCCCCTGGCATAGATTGCGGTGCAAGTTCATCATTTTTCAATAATTCTTGGACCCGATACCCAGAAACAATACCATCTTGTAAGGAGCTTAAGCTATTCATCATTTGACTAATGGGTTGAAAGAATGAGCGCGAATATGCCGTAAACGCATAGACCAGACCAATATCAACTGCACTTTGATTCCAATCTTGATACCCAAAAATTAGCAATACTACTACTAGAGCAACGGATTCAATCACATTGATAGCTGGTGCTAATAATAATGCATTCATGCTATACATCGAACGTCGAGAAACGACATATTCTTGATTGATATCGCTAAATTCTTCTATCAAACGCTCTTCTTGGTGGTACTTTTGGATAATACTCATTCCGCTGATCGATTCACTTAAACTCGCATTTAGCTGACTCAATACTTTTCTCATCTGACTGTAGACAACCGTACTTTTCTTTCGATAGATTCCTGCAATCCAGATAATGAAAGGTGTAAACAGCAAAAAGACTAACGCCATTCGCCAATTCAATGCAAACATAGCAATTGTGATTGAAATGACATTAAATAACCCATTTGCAATATTTAAAAAGACTGTCCAAAAGTCTTTTATGGTTTCTGTATCATTTGTTACTCTAGAAACAACTGTACCCGCGGGAGTTTGGTCAAAATAACGCATTCCCAATGAAACAACTTTTTCATACAATTGATTTCGAATATTCGCAACGGTTCTTTCAGAAGCCGTGTTAAATAGAAAATCCTTTGCATATGAAAAGATGGCCTTGAGGAGAGTCAGTACTCCATAAAAAATTACTATACGTACTGTAATTTCCATTGTTGCTGTCCCATTTGCTAAATAAGTGTCAATGTAACGTTGAATAATGATTGGCAAATACGCAGCTATTGCTGCACTCAACGCTAAAAATAGAAATGAGAAGATGAAAAGAAATTTATGCGGTTTTGCAAAACGGATTAGACTAAACAAGATACACCCTGATTCTTTAGTGGAAAAGGCTGTTTGTTTTTGTGCTTCCATTACACTCCCTCCCCATCTAATTTTTTCTCGAGTTGTTGTTTATGGTACATATCGTTATACCAGCCGTCTATTCCGATCAATTCTTGATGAGAACCGCGTTCACTGATCTTTCCTTTTTCCATTACAATGATTTCATCTGCATTCATGATTGAACTAATACGATGGGCAGAAATAATGGTTGTTTTGTGGCGTCTTTCTTGCTTCAATAAACTTAAAATAGTTTCTTCCGTTTGAGCATCTACTGCTGAGAGAGAATCATCTAAAATCAAACATTCTGGTTCTACAGCTAAAGCACGTGCAATCGCAATCCGCTGTTTTTGTCCACCAGATAAAGAGACTCCTCGTTCCCCAACTTTCGTATCATAGCCCTCAGAGAATTGTAAAATATCTTCATGGATGTTGGCTAATGTTGCATATTTTTCAACTTCTGCTTGCGATAAATTCGGATTCCCAAAACGGATATTTTCTCGAATAGTTGTTGAAAATAAAAAGTTTTCTTGTGGAACAATAGCTATTCCTTTTTTAAGTGACTCTAATGCGTACTCTTTTATATTAATCCCATCATAGGATATCGTTCCCTCATATTGATCATAATCACGTAGCAGTAATTTGTATAACGTGCTCTTTCCAGCACCCGTTCTGCCGACTACTCCTAGCATTTCACCTTTTTTTAATTGGAAAGAAACATTAGTTAAAGTAGGATGCGGATCATCTGGATAAGCAAACGATTGAATATCAAACGCAATATCTCCATTTAAAGATTGACGGTAAGGATTATCCAATTCCACAATTGAAGGAGTGTAATCTAATAAAGCATCTACCCTATCGTAAGCGGCATTTCCTCGTTCAAGTGTATTAATAAGACCCCCTGCAGCTAGCAATGGCCACTGCATCATGCCAATATAACTAATGAAAGCCACTAAATCTCCAATAGAAATACGTCCAATTTGCACATAATTCCCACCAACTAACAAGGCAATTACATACGTTAATCCCATAATTATCTCAATGCTTGGGTTTAAAGCTGCTTTTAATTTGTAGACGCGTTGGTTTGTATTTACAACCTTTTGTGTTTCTTCTTTAAAAGCAGAAAAATCTTCTTTTTCTTCTCCAAGTGTTTTGAGCACTTTCATACCCGTTACACTTTCTTGAACGTGATCGTTCATAGATGAAAAAGCTTGTAAGGCTCCACGGTAACGGGCATGAATCATTTTCCCTAAATAAGTTGAGACAAAAATCAAGATTGGCAATGGCAAAATAGAGACGAGCGTTAGCTTCCAATCAATAAAAAAGAACATAGAAAAAAGCGTAACACCGCCTAATGATAGAGCATCCGTTAATGTTAAGACACCATCAGCTGCTACAAATCGAATAGCTGCCAAATCATTTGTAGCATGGGCCATCAAATCTCCCGTACGGTATTTATGAAAAAATTCTGAATCCATTCGAGTGAAAAATGTAAACAAACGATTACGTAAAATAGACTCAATCAATGTTGAGTTCCCAAATAAAGCCATTCTCCAGCCATATCTCAAAGCATACATAACCAATGAAAAAATAAGAATTAGTGCAACCCAAAAAGACAAAATTTGCCAATTTAGCGTTCCTGCTATGAAATGGTCAATAATAGTACCGATGATTTTTGGATTCATAACTTGTAAAATAGCACAAATAATTAAAGCTGTAACACCAAACGTATAACTTTTCCAGCGCAACTTGAAAAACCAACCATATTTTTTAAACGTATTAAACATTATTTCGTTCCTTTCTTTTAATCTTCCATTTTTTCTATGCAAGATTCTTGCTTAATCCATGAAAAAACAAATAGAAAGGAATCTTCCTACTTGTTTTTAATAGTAGCTTTTTTTATTGATTTTATTTTTTTAAACCTATCATTCTAATGTAACTTTGATAATTTTTATTACCACCAGATAAATTATATACTTTTTTAAATCCAATATTAAGCAATACGTTTTGAGCAGCATTTCCAGTGACCCCTTTATTACAATAGACAATAGTTGTAGGGGATTTGTCCAACTCGTTACTTCTTTCTCTTAGTTCAGCGAGTGGAATATGAATAGCTCCTTTTACATGGGCTTTTTCAAAATCTTTTTTTGAACGCGTATCAATAATTTGCAAAGCTTCATCATCCCGTTGACGATTTACTAAATCTGCCGGTGTCATCAGTGGATTGCTTTTCAATGCATTGTCTAAAGCCATTCCAGTATAGAGAACCGGGTCTTTAGTTGTGGCAAAAGGTGGTGCATAAGCTAAATCCAAATGGAACAAATCTTCTGCTTTAGCTTTAAACGTTATGGCGGTTGCAATCACATCAATTCGTTTGTCGACTCCACCTTGACCAATGGCTTGCGCTCCCAGAATGCGGCCCGTTTTCTTATCGGCTAAGGCTTTAATGGTCAATTCTTTTCCGCCCATATACTCTGCATGATCTGGTTTGATATTGAATAAAACTTCAATCTCATAGCCAGCTTTCGCTGCGTCTTTTTCGGTCATTCCGGTATACCCAACATGCCTATCAAAAATTCTAAAAATCCCTGTTCCCAAGATACCGCGGTGTTCTAAATTCCCACCAGTAATCACATCACCTGCAATGCGACCCATTTTATTAGCCGTTGTTCCAAGCGGGCGATACATTGGAGTATTGGTCAAAAGAGAATAACTCTCTGCTACGTCTCCCACTGCATAAACATCAGGAATGTTGGTCTGCATTTGATGATTGACTGCGATAGCACCGGTTTCTCCTATATTCACACCGATTTGTTCTGCCAATGCAGTATTTGGACGAACCCCAGTCGCTAGAATAACCATATCCGTTTCGATTTCTATCCCTTTGGTCGTGGTTACTCCAGTAATGGTTTTTTCTGTTTCGACAATCGCATGCACTGTATCGTCAAGAATCAACCGAATCTCTTTTTCGCGTAAGTAACTTTCTACTCGAAAAGCCATGTCTGGATCCATTTGCGGCATAATGTGTTTTCCTCTTTGAACTACTGTCACTTCGATTCCTAAATTTTCTAGCTGTTCCGTCATTTCTAAGCCAATAAAACCGCCTCCGATAATTAGCGCTTTTTTAGGTTGTTTACTAGCAATAAAAGTCGTGATATCTCGGTCATCTTGAATATTTCTAACTACAAAAGTATTTTGGTAGTCTTTTTGGTCAAACGGAACAGGAATAATAGGTGTTGCTCCGGTCGCAAATACCAACACATCATAAGTATCTTTTTTACTTTCCCCAGTTACTTTATTTTCAACCAGTAGCGTTTTTTCATTAGCATTCACATGAGTCACTTTATGTTCCGTATAAATATCTACATTGTATCTTTTCTTGAACCATACAGAATCACGTGGCGTCAATTCTTCAATTGTTGCGACTTCTCCACCAATTTGATAAGGAATGCCGCAGACAGAATAAGAAATATCCTTCCCTTGATCGTAAACTGTTATCTCAGCTTCTTCTGTATTTCTTCTAGCTTTAGCTGCTACAGAAGTTCCCGAAGCAACCGATCCAATTATGACAATTTTCATCTCATTTCTCTCCTTGTCCCTTTACTTCTCCGCCAATAGACGTCGCGCTGGCTGAGGCGAGTTTTAGCGTATCCGTTACCAATACAGTCATTATATCTTCATTTAATGAGTAGTAATGCCATGTTCCTATTTTTTCTACTGTTACCAACTCAGCAGTCACTAACACTTTTATATGATGAGACAAAGTAGGCTGTGTAAAATTAAATTGCTCCAGAATAGCGCAAGCACATAACTTGCCGTTAGAAAGCATATCTACTATTTTTACCCGTTTAGGATCAGATAAAGCTTTCATCACTTTTGCATAAGAATTATAGTCCACATTTAGACCTCTTTTCTTCCATTTTGCTTCCTTACTAATATAGATGATATTCTATCTATGTGCAACTTTTTCTTTGCAAAAAGACCCCAAGTAATAGTGAACCCACTCACTATTACTTGGGGTTTCATTTCAAAATCTCTTCATACTAATGTTTAGCCTTTATTTATCCGTTTTTTTATAGGGCTTAAACATTACCTTATGCTCCTCATTCACTATAAGAGCAGCTGAAAAAGTCTCGCCTGTTTTTTTCTTGAATCCTTTTAACAACGATGTTTCTTTTGTCTTTAATAGTTTTTTTATTGTTGCTTCAGATAATGTTTTTCCTACATATCTTTTTGGCAATGTGAAGGTACAGCCGTTACTGTATCCACTACAACCATAAAATTTCCCTTTATCTATTATCGACTGGCCGCATGCAGGACAAGTTCCAATTGTCTGCTTTGTTTGACTAATCGTTTGATTCATACTCGTTATACGAGTAGACCAGTCACTGCTTTCAATTACTTGAGCGCTTGAAGCCAATGTATGGTCGATAAATTTTTGAATATTTTCCAAAAATGCTTCTTGAGTGCCTTCTTCTTTCTTTATTTTCTTTAAATAAGTTTCCCATTTGGCTGTCATTTCAGGACTGCTTAATAAGGTGTTTTTTACTGCTTGACACAGTATCGCTCCTTTTTGAGTAACCGTCACATCGTTTTTTTGAATCTCAATATAGTGTTGTTTTTTAAGTGTCTCAAGAACATTCGCTCTGGTCGCTTCTGTTCCAATCCCTTCAGTGGCTTTTAGGATTTCTTTTTCTTCCACATTTTCCAGTTCTTTACCACAAGTCTTCATAGCAGTGATTAAGGTACCTTCTGTGTAAGATTTTGGTGGTGCTGTAAACCCTTCTGAAGTAGCTAAATCTGCTTCAATTGCTTCATTTTTTTGTACTAAAGGCAATTCTGTATTTTCTTCTTTATCTGTTTTCTTACTAGCAGCATACTCCAACTTGCGCCAGCCTTTATCCAGAATCGTTCTTCCTTTACTTATAAAAGGGAGCTTTTTAATTTCTACCGTGATGGTGGTTTCATCATATTTATAGTCTGTTTCAAACATCGCCATTGTCCGCTTCAAAACAGTATAATAAATTTCTTTTTGAATGGATGTCAACTTGTCTAACTCTTTTTGCGTGGGTACTTTTTTAGTCGGAATAATAGCGTAATGCTCTTGAACTTTTGAACCATCTACATACCGTTTTCGTTTACTTGTATTCGGCTGTTCTATGGTATAATTCAATACACTTTGATAACCGTCAATTCTTTCTATCAAGTAATGAAACTCTGAATCAGTAATATGCCGGCAGTCGCTTCGTGGGTAACTGAGCAATTTAGCTTCATAAAGCGATTGGACATGTTTCAATGTATCTGATGGGCTCACTTTATATTTTTTATTTATCAAACTTTGCAAGTCACTTAAGGAAAACAAAAACGGTGAAGGCTGTGAAATGCGTTTCGTTCCGATATCAGAAATCACTCCAGGATTGCTAGCTAGTAATTCATGTTTTTTGATTAGATCTTGTAATTCTTTTTTTGTTGGAAATTTTTTGTTATATTTGGCTTTAAATGACCCTTTTTCAGCTTTTATTGTAGCGTGCATTTCAAAAAAAGGTTCCGGGATAAAATTTTCAATCTCTTTTTGACGAGTATAAATCATATAAAGGGTTGGTGTTTGAACACGCCCCACGCTAAATACCCCTTCATTAATGCCTTTTTTTTGCAGCGAAAGAGTGTACATGCGCGATAAATTAATACCCACTAACCAGTCGCTTATTTGTCTTGTTTGAGCTTCAATGTAAGCAGAATAAAAGTCTTTTCCATCTCTTAAATCAGAAAATCCTTTTTGTATCTCATCCGCTTCAAGTGAGTTGATCCACAGACGTTTAATTTCCTTGTTATCTGCTTTTGCTTGGCTGATGATTGACCGCGCAATATTTTCCCCTTCGCGATCGCTATCAGTAGCGATCACGATTTGGTCTGCTTCTTTCAACAGTCTTTTTATGATATTAAACTGTTTGCTTTTGCCTTGCCCAACTTTAAATTTAAACGTTTGCGGAATAATGGGCAGTTCTTTCATATTCCATTTTTTCCATTCATCTCTATATTCTTCTGGGGAAGCCAATTCGACTAAATGTCCGAATCCCCAAGTAATGATATCATTGGATGGATTTAAAATAATATACCCATCTTTTTTTGAAAATTTTCCAAAAGATTCAGCATACGCTTGTGCCTGGGAAGGTTTCTCTGCTAAGATAACCCGCTTCATATTTATCACTTCCCCAATCTTTTCACTTAATTCGCTCCTACAAATGATTCTTCATTTTAGTTAATTATTTCACCAGTTCAATTCACTTGGTAGATACTACTTTTTATTCGTTAGACTGGATAGCGAATATATGCTTTTTGTTTATCAATACCTTTTTTAAGATCACTTTTCGCTTTTTCCTTATTCAATGCAATCATTTTTTCTTGATCATCCACTTCAATAAGCGCTAAAGAACGGCGGTTTTCTTCCACTTTAGCAACATTATCTGTGATTTGAGTAACAAATATCCGTTGATCACGTGATAAAGATTTCCATTCTTTCGTTTTCATCAGATAATTAGAATATACGCGCAATGCGTTATTTCGATCTAATAATAGCGATAATGTTTCATATTGGTAAAGATTGACCCAATTGGCTATTTCAATATTATGGTCAATATCTTTTTGCATTAATTGCTCTCTCAGCAATAGTTCATCGTAATAACGTTTATAGTTATTGGTCAGCTGGTTAAACTTCTGTTGCACATTCCACAATTGTTCAAAAGCTTTATGTCCTTCATTTACGGTTAAATCGGTTGAATTTACCGGTATTTTCAGCGGTTCCGTATAGTAAGTAGTATCTATTTTTAAGTGTTCACCGCCAACCTTAAGAATATTCGTACTAGTATCTGAAAAAAGTGATAATGAAGATTGAGCTATTTCTGCTTCTTCTCTCGTTTCTCCCCCTACAGTTGTTAAATAAGCTGTCGCTTTTACTGTATTATTCACTGTAAATCCAGCCATGTAGTAAGGTTTTCCATTTACTTCCCAAAAAACGGGATTTACAAATACACCTTCATACCACTTAGCTAATTTCTTTGCTTTCTTAATCAATAACTTCTCTGTTTTTTTATCCATCTTTTTCCTCCATAGTGTAATAAAACGTTAGGATTAGACACTATCCGTTTTTAATTGCATCTCTACAAAGTATAAAGAATTCTTTCTATGTCCGCAAATCATACCTAATCCTTCTACCGGTTTTCCACTTTGTCTTTCTTACGATAAAACCAGCCTTTTCTTCTCATTTTCCGGGCTATTTGTAGTATAATTAGATTAATTTACTTGCCCGTATAAATAGCTTTTTAGGATTGTTAATTGGAACCTGACACTGCAACAGTAGAACATAAAATAAGAGTATTGGAGGAAAACAAATGTTAACTTTAGAAAATGAACAATTACTTATTAAAATAGCTACAAAAGGGGCAGAACTACAGAAAATTTATAATAAACAAGAAAACTTTGATTACCTTTGGACTGGAGACCCTGATTTTTGGGGAAGTCATGCACCAAATTTATTCCCTACTATTGGTCGCTTAAATGACTATAAATATACTAAAGATGGCAAAACTTATGAACTGCCACAACATGGCTTTGCGAAAGACCTTGAATTCGAAGTAGCAGAATCTTCTGATACAACAGCAGTGTTTGTATTAAAATCAACAGACGAAACAAAAGCAATGTATCCTTACAACTTCTCACTAGCCATTAGTTACAATCTAGAAGGCTCAAAACTGAAAACAACTTATCAAGTAACAAATGAATCAACTGAAACTATGCCTTTTTCAATTGGTGGTCACCCTGCGTTCAACATTCCAATGAATGGTGAAGGAACCTATGACGATTATACATTGACGATTGATCCTAAAAAAGAAGTGAATTACTTCGAAAGCAATCCAGTACCTTATCGAAGTGGAAATAAGAAACCCTTTAAAGATATGGAAAATGGTGTTTTAAGTATGAATCATGAAACGTTCCGTGATGGGTTGATTATTATTGATGAACCAACTATTGAAACGGTTACATTATCTTCGCCTAACAGTAAACATGGAGTAACATTAGGCATTTCAGAATTTCCATACTTATGCTTATGGACCAAAGAACAAATGGATGCACCCTTTATTTGTATTGAACCCTTTTATGGTCTTCCAGATGTGATAGGAGAAATTGGAACACTTGAAGAAAAAGAAGGCATTATCTTATTGGAAGCAAGCGAACAAAAAGAAGTTTCCTTTACAATCACAACCTTTTAAGCACTGTATTAACACGTATGAAAAAGAATGTAATTCAAAAGCTGCATCGAAAAACCCTTTATTAAGGAGTTTCGATGCAGCTTTTATTTTACTATTTTGTTGGAATAACCATTGCTTTTTCTTGCGTAATCAAACACAACTCTTGTGCTTTGAAAATATGTTCTTGCGTCATCGCTTTTTCAGTCCGATTAATGCAGTCTTTAATCATTTCACCAAAGAATGGAAAACCTACTTCTCCCGTTAAGGAATAATGTTTTTCCCCTTCTGCAGTAACTAGGTACAAATGATCTCCGGTTTCTTCACGAGCAACATCAATATACTTACGAACTTCGATTGTTCCTTTTGTCCCTGTAATGAATACACGGCCATCGCCCCACGTGTTTAATCCATCAGGCGTGAACCAATCGACTTTGAACGTAAAGGTGGCTCCATTTGCTCCAAGTAAAGTCGCATCGCCATAGTCTTCTAATTCTGGCGTATCCGGATTCGCATAATTGGCTACTTTACTGTGCAACACTTCCGCGTCTTCATTTCCTGTAAAATACAAGAATTGTTCAATTTGATGGCTTCCGATATCGCAAAGAATTCCGCCATATTGTTCTTTTTTGAAGAACCAATCTGGACGTTTTTCTTTGTCCAAACGGTGCGGACCAAATCCAGTGACTTGAATAACGTCTCCAATTGCGCCTTCTTTTATTAGTTGACCAGCATAAACAGAGCCTTCTACATGCAAACGTTCGCTAAAGTATACCCAGAATTTTTGTCCGGTCTCTTTGACAACACGTTTTGTTTCTTCCAACTGTTCCATTGTGGTGAAAGCCGTTTTGTCAGTGAAATAATCTTTACCCGCTCGCATCACACGATTGCCTAATTCACTACGCAAATTTGGAATTGCCGCTGCCGCAACTAAATGAACCTCTGAATCTGCTAAAACTTGCTCTAAAGATTCAGCAATTTGAACTTGTGGGAATTCTGCTTTATAAGCTGCTACTTTTTCTTCATCTGGATCATAGACCCATTTAAGCGTTGCTCCAGCCTCTAATAAACCATTCGTCATCCCATTAATGTGCCCATGATCTAAAGCAACCGTTGCAAAGTTAAATTCCCCTTCTTTTACTACACGATTTATTTTTCCTTTTGGAGCATAGTTCATACCATCTTTACCAGCCATTTAGTTCTCTTCCCTTCATTCATTACTCAATAGAAAAGAGAGCTAGAGAGTAAATCCCCTAGTCTCCTCAGTTTGTTTGTCAACGATTTAGAATAAGTCTGCATATCCTGCTTCTTTTAAATAATCACGCGAATCTGCTAAGCAATCAAACGGATCTCTTCCATATTGGTCATCTTGCTCTACCAATAAGTAACGTGCCCCACTTGCAATACTTTGTTCGATAATCGCTGGCAAGTCTAATGTTCCTTGTCCCAATTCAGCAAATTCGATATTATTCGTGAAGGCATGCATGAAGTCTCCAGAATTTCCTTTTAGTATCTCATCTACTGCTTCTTGTGGAATCGGAACCACACGGTAATCTTTCAAGTGAACTAAATCAACTTTTCCAGCGTACTCTTTCAAGACTTCTACAGGATTACGCCCACCACGTTGTACCCAGTGAACATCTAATTCAAATCCTAATAATGGTGCTTCTTCACGGATAATATCTAATAGATAACGTCCATCGTATTTCACAAATTCAATATGGTGATTGTGGTAATACAATTTGATTCCTTGTTCTTTCATTTTTTCGGCTACCGCGTTCGCTTCATGACAAAACTCCAACACTTTGTCTAAAGATGCCATTGCTTCAAATGGGAGCATTCCGATGCGAACAATATCTGTATTTAATGTTTTACAATCTTGAATGATTTTATTCAAATCAGTAGTCAACGATTCTTGTCCTTCCATCATTGGTTTTAATCCAGCTGATAAAGAAGCAATCTCCATACCTAATTCTTCAGATGCACGTTTAATTTCAGCGACATTTTCCGGTGTCATTTCCACTTGAGAAATCTCTACCGCATTGTACCCTAGCTCACTGATTCTTTTTAATGTTTCGTAAGGTCCTAATTGTTCAAATTGTGCTTTCAACGTGTAGCCTTGTACCCCGATTTTAACTTGATTTGTCATTTAAAAGATCCTCCCTTTTCACTCGTTCTGCATTGCCAGTATTTTTTGATGAACGATCCATCATTTCAATCATTTCCATTGCTGGAATAGCTTCTCTCACATGCACATAGTCTTCTGTATTTTCAATAATGCTCTTGTAGAAACGTTCAACTAAAATCCGATGACCCATTCCGTAGTAAAATTTGGAACCAGGAATTCGATCATCTTCTACAATAACTTCTTTTCGACCATTCTCGTTTGTAAAATACAACCGACTGTCTTTAATCGTAAATTTTTCTTTTTCAGTGATGACTTGTAATTCTACCGAAGAGTTTTCTGTGTAGGCATTAGTCCCATGGAAGAATGCCTTCACTCCAGTTTGGAAAGTGAATGTAGCACTAGCTGTATCTTCTACCTCAATCGCGTAATCTGTCAAATTAGACAGAGAAGCCTTGCAACTTTTCAGCTCACCACCAATCAGCTGGATTAGGTCCAGCGTATGAATCGATTGATTAATAATCGAACCGTATCCTGCTTCTAATTTACGTCCACGCCATGGTTTGGATGTATAATAACTTTCTGGACGAAACCAGGTCACCAATCCTTTTATAGAAGTAATCTCCCCGACATCCTTATTTTTAAGAATATCCACTAACGTCATAAAACTTCTATTGTAGCGATTTTGAAAACTAACACAGATTTTCCGGTCGGTACTCTCTGCTAACTCTAACTGTTTCAGGGACTCTTCATAATTGACGGCTAAAGGTTTCTCCAAATATACGTGAGCCCCATGTTCTACACATAAAGTAGTAGCAGACTGATGTAAATAATGCGGGAGACAAATGTGCACCACATCCAATTCCATCTTTTGCAGCATTGTCTCCATATCACTAAAGAAAGGAAATTCCATCCATTCACTTTTCTTGTCCGGATCAACGTCACATACTGCTACTAATTCTCCATGTTCACTGGCATTAATAGCATTTACGTGTATTGCAGAAACTTCTCCCAATCCAATTATACCAACCCTTAACATAAACATTCTCTCCTTGCGTTGCTTCTTATTTCACTAATGATGCTTTTATGAAGATGTTCTTTCAGAAAATTTGCCTTCTTCACGAATCCGTTTGTTCAATTCTTCCAAATACAATTCTTCATCTAACTCTTGTAAATTGACTTCTTTGCCTGTCCAACTTGATAAGTGGATTGCATTTGCTAAACGAACTCCTTTGATTCCGTCTGATCCAGGTGCTAATAATGGCGTACCATCCAGAATGTTAGCAGCAAAGTTTTCTAGCACACCTGAATGTTGTTCGCCCCAAGCACTATCAAACTTAATTGTCTCAGTTGTGTATAACTCTTCAACATTCATTTGTCCCATAAATAATTTAGCAACGTCTTCCATACCCATGTTTTCGCTTAATTCTGTTTCATCTTTTTTTAGACGTGTAACAGTAGCAGTTAAACTATCTTCAACCACAATTTTTCCTTTATCGCCTAATATTTCAAAACGATCCGTTCCAACAATATCATGAGTCGAAGTAACAAAGACACCTGTTGCACCGTTACCATAGTCTACGACTGCAGTTACTTCATCTTCAACAGCGATATTACGCTTAAATCCATAAGCAACTTTGGAATAAACAGACTCAGGAACACCACAAATCCATTGCCATAAATCTAATTGGTGAGGAGCTTGATTGACTAAAACGCCTCCGCCTTCTCCACCCCAAGTTGCTCTCCATTCGCTTTGATCGTAATAAGGTTGCGGTCTCCACCATGTAGTGATGATCCAACTTGTATGACGCACTTTACCGATTTCACCATTGTCCATGATTTCCTTCAGCTTTTTATATAAAGGATTATTGCGTTGATTGAACATAATACCAAAAGTCAATTCTGGTTTCGTTGCCGCATAGTCATTTAGTTCTTTGACTTGAGCCGTATACACGCCTGCTGGTTTTTCAACTAAAGCATGAATATCATGTTTTAAAGCTTCGATTCCCATTTCTGGATGCAAGAAATGTGGTACACAAGTGATGATTGCATCTACCTTTCCACTTTCAAGCATTTCAATATAATCTTCATAAAACGGAACACCTGTGTACTGCTCTTCAACGAGTGTCTTTTTACTTAAATCGATATCACAAATTGCTGCAATTTCCATATTTGGTACCATACCGTCTTTAATAAACTTTGCATACATTGATCCTTGTGTTCCAATACCTATAATCCCTAATCTAACTTTTTTAGTCATTTGTCATTCTCCTATCATTCTAGTGTATTTGTATAATTGTTTCTTCCTATATTCATTCGGGGTCACACCAATTTTCTTCTTAAAAAAACGATTAAAATGGGCATCACTTTCAAAACCACATTCTCTAGAAATTTCTTTGATCGTTTTATTCTCTCCTGCAACTTCAATCAGGTATTTCGCCTGTATCAGCCGATAATCCATCAAATATTGCATAACAGTATAACCGGTAGACTCTTTAAACGTATGTGAAATGTACGAAGGGCTCAAATTTAATGCTTTTGAGATATCTTCTATATAAATAACCTCTTTAAAATACTTTTGGAGGTAAGAAGCAATTTTCTCTACATATAAATACTTACCTTCATTCCCTTTATCTAACACCAACATTGTTGTTTTCTCTAATTCATGAACTTTAAAAAGCAATTGAATTAACAAAATTTTTGCTTTGGCCTCTGCTTTTGCTTCATTGTCCACCTCTGTTGCTTGAGATAATAGTGACAACTGATTGATTAATCTTTCAATTTCAAGAGTTTCTTTTACATTTGATGTGTGAAATAGCCCATGATGCAACTGACTAAAAGTATCAAATAAAAAAAGCGCATCCAATTCTTGCAAAACTGGTAAAATCCATTCTGGTGAAAAATGAATCATGCTTCTTTCGTATAACTCTTTGTTCCCCGTTACATGTGCCTTATGCAAATCTAGACCATCTAAAAACAGCATATCTCCGGGTTGTAGATCATATATTTGATTATTAATCAAATACTTGCATTCTCCTCCATAAAAAAAATAAAGTTCGTATTGTTGATGAGAATGAAACTCTAAATCTGCCACTTGTCCTTTCACATGAGAATAAGCAACTAAAGATAATTGATAGTTCATTTTTTGGTTCTTGTTTGAATGCCCTTTCATTATACGATTCCTCCTTGGTTATTACATTATCTAATCGTGTCAATTTGCAAGCAGATAATTGACTGAAACTGCTTTCTATTTCAGTGTAGCATATTATTAGCCCGTTAAGAAGAGAATCCCTTCTCTATAAGAATGGTTTCACAGTGTTTGGTTCTTTGCGCTTTTTTTAGCCATACGACGTCTAGGAAAAAGAAAAAAACACCCTTACACAACAGAAAATTCTCTTGAGTAAGGGTGAAGTTATTGTCTTCTTTTTATCAATATACGCCTTGCTTATGCTTCTTCGATTTTATCTTCTTTTATAATTAGAACTCTATTCCAATACATTAACACTATCGCAACAACTGAAGAGATTGCTACACCAATCCATTTGTATTTTGCAATCTTTACAATTACAAATGGTAACCACGAACTGCCATAATCAATACTTGAAATTAAACTTGATCCTTCTGGGACAGAAAAGTTTGCTGCAGCAGCAGCTTGTGTAAAGATAGGAGCAATATTTGTTCCTATTAAAAGTCCTCCGGAAACGATTATGATTCCGACCACTAACGTTCTGAAGAAATCTCCTTTACATAGTGGAGCAATTAAAACAAACATAAAAGGTAACCCAGCTAAACTTGCAAATGGAAGAAATTCATTTCCAGGAATAAGGAAAGCTAATAATATAGTTATCGGAACCATCACAAGTGAAATGGTTAAAGTAACGGGGTTTCCTACACCAACAGCTGAATCTAAACCAATATATAGTTTACTATTCCCTTTAAATTTTTCTTGAATTTTTTGTTGGACGGTTTCACTGATTGGCATTAACCCTTCCATCAATACAGCTGCCATTTTGGGAGTTAAAACCAATACAGCTGCCATAACGATTGCAAGGTTTAATGAGCTTTTAATATCATATCCGGCCACTATCCCTAACAAGATACCTACCAATGTTCCTAAAATTGCTGGATCTCCAAATATTCCAAATCTTTTTTGAAATTCTTTTTCATCTAATTTTATTTTGTTGATTCCCGGTATCTTATCCATAATTGCATTCAATACAAACGCAATTGGAGCAAATGAACCTGTGAAAGCATGTGGAATTGATATTCCAGGCAATCCTAATTCTCTCTCTACCATTGGTGCTGTTCTATCTGCTATAACCATAATAATGATCATATTGATTGCTGCCATAATTAGGCTGACGATAATGTCATTTGTGATCAGATATACCATTGAACCTGTAAAAGCAAAATGCCAGTAGTTCCAAATATCTACGTTTATTGTTTTGGTAGTCTTAGTGAAAAGCATAAGTAAATTGACAACGATACAAACTGGGATTATTAGTACCCCTATTGCTGAACCAAATGCGATTGCACTTGCTGCAGGCCAGCCTACATCAAGTACTCGTAAGTTTAGCCCAAAGTTTTGAACCATTTGTTCCGCTGCTGGTCCTAAATTATCAGTCAATAAAGATATGATGACATTTAATCCTGTAAATCCTATCCCGACCATTAAACCTGATTTTAATGCTTTACCAAATTTAACACCTAAAACCAAAGCAAAAACTGTAAAAATGATTGGCATCATTACTGCTGCACCTAAATCAACTAAATAATTCAATATCCCCATATTGTCACTCCTTCATTTCTTTATTTATAGTTTCTAATATTTGAATTTTGCTTTCAGACTGCAATAAAGCATTAACAAATTGCTTATTTGAAAATAAACCCATTAAATTACTTAACACTTGAACTTGGCTTTCTTTTTCCTTCACTAATAAGAAAAAAAGCAATTTAACCGAAACGTCGGCATCACCAACCATTTCCTTAAACATAATGCCCTCATCTAATTTAACAACTGCAATTGCTTGTTTTTTGATGTGCATCGCATCTGTATGTGGTATTGCGATACCACATACTTCTGTTTGTAAACCTGTTGGATATTTGATTTCTCTTTGCTTCAGTGCTTCTTGGTAACTATCATAAACGTATTCATTTTCCAAAAGATCTTTTGAAATTTGATTAAAAAGATCATCTTGTGAGCTGTAACTTTCATTTATATATATTAAGTCTTCTGAAAACATTATATTCCTCCTATAACTCTAACGTCTTAATTACGTCATCAATTATTTTATCTATACCTATCCCTGTGATTAAACCTAATCCTGAAATAACAGGCACGCCATAACCCGTCCCACCTTGTGCTGTTGTTACGATTAAATCGTGCCCACTTACCATTGAAGGTAGTTCAGCCAATGAAGTTTGTGTAAATGTTACAGAATCCGCTTTACCTCTAGCTTCCATACCATCTTTTAATTTTCTTAAAGCTACCGTACTAGTTGCGATACCTGCTCCACACGCTACAATTATTTTTTTCATTATTTTTTCCTCCTAATTAAATAATTTTTTTAAGTAATTAAAATCTTTTTGTTTTATAAATTCATCTACTTTGTATTGAAAATCAACTTTTTCATATATTTCTAAAAATAGTTCATTGTATTCTCTGATTGCTTTTTTATCTACAACAATCATAATAATCAATTGAACTTTTCCGAATTCCCATAAAATTGGATCTTTTAAAATCCCTATACAGATAGAGGAGCGAAAAACTTTTCCGTCCATATTATGTGGTACACATACCCCATTACCAATTTCAGTAGTTGCCATCTCCTCTCGAGCATAAATTGATTCTTTACACTTATCATCTATAAAACTTAGCTGATATAATTTGTCTGTCATTATTGATAAACACTCATCTTTTGTTTTACAGTTTAAATCAGTAAAAAATAGCTCTTTACAAAATAAACTAGAGATAGAAAACTCATTAGATCCATACGTTATAAATTCATGAATTTTTTCTATATCGTTGTTGCTAACAATTGGTGTAATCACTACATCTGGAATTGAATATTTTTTTGACAAAGGTACCGTCGATATAATAATATCAATATCTGTAAATTCTATGTCATCTAATTGGTATAGTGCATATACACCTACAACTTTTATATTTAAGTTAGTCTTTGATTGAAGTTTAGCCTTTAATAAAACCGAGGTTCCTAACCCTGTTGTACAAACTACCACAGCCCGAATTTCTTTATTTGATTGAATTGAATTTGCTCTTTCGAGAGCACCACAAAAATGTAACGTTAAAAAACCAACCTCATTAATATCAATCTTAATATTAAAATTTGTTTCTAAAGAGCTAGCTAAAATTTTTGCTAGTTGCATTGGAAATGGGTAATTGTTTTTTATTTCTTCAATCAATTCATTATTAATCGGCATATTTAGCCGAATTCTATGCAACGCACTTTCGAGATGCAAAAGCAAACCATTCTTCAAGATAACATCTTGTCTAAAATCTAATTGATACATTTCATTAATTTCAACTATGACTCTTTCTATTAATTCGCTTTCAGGAGTCTCTAGTCTACTTTCTAATGTGTCTTCACTTACCAACATTCTTTTTTGTCCCAGAAGATGCAAATAAATATTAGCTATTTCATTTTCAGGAATGGTCAAATTAATTTTCGCTTCTATTTCTTTGGCAATTGCCTTTGCACAATAATATTCATCGGAATGTTCTTCAATAGTATTTGGCTTTTGATCAATACTGTTATTTTGAAACCTGAGTCTTGAAATAGCAATTTCTACGTGAATAATCAGATTTCTAAAACCAATATCCGTTATCGGAATTTGATATTTTCTAATATTCCGGATTACAATTTCTTCAACGGAAACCTTATCGGTTGATGATATGCTGAATATTCTATCTAACTTCAATTCACTTTGCTCAAGAACTAAATAGTCTACAATTAATTGGCGGATGTTTTTTTCTTCTCCTTGTAGTTTTAGTCCCTTATTAGAGATTTTAGCTAGTTGAATGTGATATTTTTGTAAAGTATCTTTTACGCTGTTCATATCCTTTTTTAGCGTTGTCAAACTTACAAATAATTCATCAGCTAATTTTTCTAAGGTGCATTCTTTTTTCTCCATACTTAAAACAGCAAACTTTCTGATTATCCACTCAATACGAGACTGTTGCATGTTTGGAACCAAAGCATCCTTATCTTCATAATCTTTAAAAACTAATTGAATAGATTTTTTTGATTCAAGAGGAATTATATAGCCTTTTCCTCTTGAAGATTCTATACTATCTGTTTTCAATTCTCTTAAAAGCACATTAATATTTTTAATTTCTCGTTGCACTGTTTTACTTGATATCCCTATTTCTTCGGCAATGTAATCGCTCTTAATATATTCATCACTTTTCAATAATAAAGACAGCATTTCTTTTTTTCGATTTGAAAAATCTACCATAGGTTCCGCTCCTCATAAGTATACTTTAATAGTTTTCCAGCATTCATCATAGACTCTTAATGTCTCTTGTCAACGGACATTGCTATATTATAGCCTTTTTCCTCCCATTATTCAGCAATATCATTCCCAGAGCTTCCTATCTACTTTGTTTCATTTTCTATTTAAGTAAAAAAAAGCCCTTACTAGGTTGCTGCTAGAGTCATTGCGCTTGCAAGCATACCAAACAGTAATTAGAGTCTCATTACTATGGTATTAGTCCGAAAATCAAATAACGAGGTAATTTTTTTGTTTAGGGGTACAACATATCGAAGAGAAATAAAACAGTACAAAAAAATAACACTATGAAGGAAATCATTAACTGATTAACCTCTGTAGTGTCATTTTCCATTGCTACTGATGATCTTTTTTGTTAGAAAAATCGATTTTTACCTTATCTTTCTTTAATCAAATTCTTCGTATTCATTTGGATGTTGTCCTTCTACTCTGCCAGCTTCACCTTTATCTAAAGCATCAATTTTTTGAATATCTTCATCGTTTAATGCAAAATCAAAGACAGCAAGATTGGCTTTCTGGTGACTAAAAGAAGAAGCTTTTACAATTGGCATAACCCCATTTTGCAAGTTCCAACGAATAATGACTTGCGCAGGTTCTTTGCCATATTTTTCAGCAATTGCAACAATCGTTTCATTTTCTAATACATCATTGATTTCACGCCCAAAGGGACTCCAAGCTTCCGTAAGAATACCTAATTTTTTATTGGCTTCAACCAACTCTTTATTATTAAAATAAGGATGGCGTTCAATTTGATTTGTAGCAGGAGTAACGCCAGTCTTTTCAATAATGCGTTCAAGATGTTCAGGTAAGAAATTAGATACACCAATTGTTTTAATTAACCCAAATTTTTTTGCATCCACTAATGCTTGCCATGCTTCTTCATATTTGCCTTGTTTAGGTAATGGCCAATGAATCAAATATTTATCAAAAGAGTTAATCCCGATACGATACAATGATTCTTGGATCATCTTGATGGCTTTATCATATTCATGCGCTTTTCCGGGCAACTTGGAATTGATCATCAATTCTTCACGCGGAATAGACGAGCGTCGGATAGCTTCTCCTACCATTCCCTCATTCATATAGTTAGTTGAAGTATCGATAAGTCGATAACCCGCATCAATTGCCGTGAGTACACTGTTCACACCAGTAGCTCCTTGGATATTTACCGTACCAAATCCAATAGCTGGTAAACTTGTTCCATCATTTAATTCGAATTTTTCTATTTTTGTCATCTTACTTTCATCCTTTCTATGAATATTTTACTGCTTCCAGTGTAAAGGAATAATCAATGAGTATCATGTAATATGCTTTGTTTATTCAATATAAAATGAAAAAACAGTCTGTTTGTTATAACTTTTATCATCTTCTAGCAGAATTGTTGGAAGATTTTCATAATGTAAGGATGCTGGTGGTGCTTCAACTTCTCTTGCTCCTTGTTTTCCACCGACAACATGGGGCATTTTTCTTCCTAATGCGCACCCACATCTAGGACTAATTGCTGATTCTGTTTTATGCTGACAGGGTCTACCTGTTAAATGGGCAAAGTACCATTCTCCACTAGGGGTTTCAACTAAAGATCCATGGCCACACTTTTGATGATAGTTCCTTGGAGAGTCATAGGCTGCTAAGAATGCTTCACCCGGTTGAGTTTCGAACTCACCGAAAAGTTCTTCTGAACGAGCAACGACTTCTTGATGGGTATAAACTGTTCCACCTTCTGCAGCAAACAAATAATAGTTCCCAAAAATTTTATAAATGTGGGAGCCTTCAACCAATTTAACATCCGTTCCCTGATAAATGATTTTAGCTGTTTTTGGAGGCAACATTTGCTGGTTAATAGAATACTCGGTAAGTTTAATTCCATTAAACGGATAACAATATTCACGACGATCCCATTCCATTTGAACAAGGTATTTTTCCCGTCTTCATCATGGAACAAAAATGCATCAAAACCAACACCATTTAATTTTATCGGGTCACTCCATTGACCAATATTTTTTTGATGTGTAGTTACTTGTAATACTTTTTTCTTGAAAAAACAATAATTTCTATGAAATACTTGAAGATAACCTATACTGATTATCTAATTATTTAATTTGATTATGTTTAATACACTACTAGTAGTATCTCTTCCCTTTTGCATATGCTATGATAAATACAACTAAACGAAACGACATTTGGAGGAACATATGACTCAATTTATTATTACTACCGAAAGCGGCTCTGACTTATCCTCAGAACTTATCAATCGTTACAATGTACAAGTTATTCCAATGCACGTCACAATGGGTTTGGAAACGCTTGACGATGGCAGCTTTGATGTTGAAGACGTTTATCGTTTTTATGATCAAACAGGCACTTTGCCTAAAACTGCAGGAACGACTCCACAGGATAATAGTAATGTTTTCAAACATATTCTTACTCAATATCCTGAAGCACACATCATTCATATTGCTTATTCAGCAGTAACCACTGTTTCATATAATTCGTGTAATATTGCTGCTCAAGATTTTAAAAACATTCATCTTGTAGACAGCAAGAATGTTTCAGGTGGATTAACTGCTGTCATTGTTGCAACAGCAAAATTTATCGAAAAAAATCCAGCTGCTACAGCTGAAGAGATTGTGTCTTTTGTTGAAGATGTTCGCGAGCGAACTCGTTTCGTTTTCTTACCTCAGTCTTTGCTTTACTTGAAAGCGGGAGGACGAGTTTCAAATGTAGCTTATCTTGGTGCTTCTCTTTTAAATCTTCACCCTACAATTATTTTAAAAGATGGATACTTGGTCGCTTCTAAAAAATATCGTGGATCCTTTGATCGTTGTTTGAAAAATACTATTAAAGACTTCCTAAAAAATTATGATATTGATCCAGAAACAGTGATTATTGGTGGCACAAAAAGATTGAGTGAAGACCATAAACAACTTGCTACAGTACTGTTACAAGAAGCCGGTTTCAATAACTTCTCATGGTTCACTGCTGGATCCGTTATTTCAAGTCACGGTGGTCCTGGAGCTTTCGGTATTATTGGGATTGAAAAAAGACAACTTTCTTAATTTTTCCTAACACAAATCAGATAAAGAGACAGCCAATTTTAGTACAATTATTGGTTGCCTCTTTATCTTTTTTATTAGTATAATCTTTATCGGCTGAAATTCATTCTATGATAAACTAACATTAAGGAACTTTATAGTATTAATGTTAGTATCCTATTAGAGGTGCTTTAACTAACGAAAGGAGCTGATCAAAATATGCATATCACACTAAAAAAGAATTGGCCCTATTTGATAACGGCTTTTGGAATAATTGCTTTATTTGTATTCCTACCCGTTCAATCGGTAGTCGCTATTGAATTGCCAGATGCTACATCTGATTTTTACTATTATGATGAGCCGAACATTTTAACCCCTGATACTAAAGAACTGATCATGAATATAAATGATACTTATGAACAAACAGTTGAAAAACCTCAAATTGTTGTAACCGTCATTGATTCATTAGATGGTGAAACCATTGAAAACTATAGTGCTGCCTTATTCGAAAAATGGAAAATTGGAAATACTGACTACGATAATGGTGTCCTCATCTTACTAGCTTTAAAGGAACGAGAAATTCGTTTCGAAGTTGGCTACGGTTTAGAAGGCATTCTAACAGATGGAAAAACAGGAAAAATATTAGATAATAACATAACTTATTTAAGCAACAATTTATTCGATAGTGGGCTTCAACAGATATTTAGAGCTACTGCAATAGAAGTAGCTACCGAATACCAGTATGATATTGAGGCAACTTTAGCTTCTAGTAATTCAAAAGTCATTGAAACGCTCAACACTACACCGCGTGACAAGGGTTTTATTCCATCTACTATTCGTTTTTTTAAGAGTTTAAAACCCTTTAATGTGCTTATTATTATTGTGGGTATAGCTTTTGCTGTTTTCACCCCTGGTAGTGGCGGCGGTTCAAGTGGGCGTAGAAATAAATCCGGTTCTGGAAGAAATAGGAAATCAAGCAGACGCTCTGGTGGCGGTGGTCGTTCTGGCGGTGGCGGTTCTAGTCGGAAATTTTAAATGAATATTTCGAACGAACTTAACGACTAACAGTCTTATTGACAGATTATCTGATAATTTATTACCATGATGAATTTGATAACGATTGTTTTTCTGCCGAGTAAATCTAGAATATACCGTAAATATTTTTTTAGGATTATGACTCAACAAAAAACCGTTGCTCACATCTGTAAGCAACGATTTTTCTTTTATCTCTAAATTTATAAGATAGCTTTCTTTATTAATTCTATCTCACTAATTCACTTACTTCTACTTTTTCATGCCAAGAAGTAGCTGTGCGTTCTACTACTTTGTTTAAACTTTCAATATTTTCTCTGCCTTCTGATTGAAGCCATTTTCTAGTAGCGTCTTCTCCATTTGCTACAAAGTGGTGAACACCATTTTTCCATGTTGCTCTTCCACAAAGAACACCACTAAAAGTAGAACCTGCTTCTTTTGCAAATTCAAGCGTCTCTTGGAATAAGTTTGCAGACACACCAGCACTAAGAAAAATAAACGGTAACTGTGTTGATTCACTTTGTTCTTTAAAATAAGCTGCAGCAGTTTCTTTTGTATAAACAGCTTCTTTCCCAAAACCTTCAACTACATCCATGTTGACAGGTACTTCTACCTTTAACACGTCAACTTTATATTGAGGTTTGGAAAATTCTTTCATCATATCGATTACTTTACGAGGTTTAACTTTTGCATAGTCGTTAGAATTATTATCTTGAATAGTTTTATCATAAGACAGTAGTTCTAAATAGAACGGGATATCTTCTCCAAAACATTCGCTTCCTAAACGTTCTACAAAAGCATGCTTTTGATGGTTTATTTTAGGTTCCTCATTTACATCATAATAAAGCAAGAATTTGATTGCATCTGCACCTTTATCTTTTAAGCCCTTTACTGACCAGTCTTCTAACAAGTCAGGTAATCGTCCAGGAATTGTCACGTCATAGCCTGTTTTTTCATAGGCTAATAGTAATCCAGCTTCAGCATGGCGAGCATCAGCTGCTTCTATACCAAACTCAGGATCCAATAAAATAGAAGAAGCATATGGCGTTAATTCTTCAGATACTAATTTTTTGAATTCAATAATGAGTTCATCAGTTGGTTCTTGACCTTCTGCTTTAATCATTTTTTTTAAAGCACCGCGTTGATCAATAGCTAAAGCTTCTATAAAGCCTTCTTTAGTAGATAAACGATCCATTGCTGCCTTTTTTGCTTTTGAAATTTTTAGCATTTTCTTCATCCTTTAGTTATCATTTTTGTAAACAGATACACCATTTAAATAGGTTTCATGTAACTTCAATTGAGGATCTATCACTAAAAAATCCGCATCATGACCAGCTTGTAAACTGCCACAACAATCATCGATATGACAGCTTCTTGCTGGAATGATAGAAGCCATTCGAATTGTCTCTTCAATGGTTGCACTATCCCAATCACAAACATTTCTGACAGCATCCATCAATTTCAGAACACTACCAGCTAGGCTTCCATTTTCTTTTAAACGAGCTGCTCCGTCTTTTACTTCAACTGGAAAGTCTCCTAAAGTGTAATCTCCCTCAGGCATTCCACCAGCTCTCATACAATCGGTGACTAAAACAATATGTTCTGGCGTTTTTGCTTTTATTAAAACATCTGCCGCTGCTGGATGGACATGGTGTCCATCACAAATCAACTCAGCAAAAGTATCTTTTGTTGTCATAGCTGCTCCAACCATTCCAGGTTCTCTGTGGTTCATACCACTCATTCCATTGTATGTGTGAACAAAGATTGAAGCACCAGAAGAAACAGCTGTTCCAGCTTGTTCATATGTTGCAGAACTATGCGCCAGGGCAACAGTTACCCCTTCTTTGACTACATTTTCGGTAAAGTGAACTGCTCCTGCTCTTTCTGGAGCAATAGCAATTTTCTTTATTAAGCCCTTTGATAATTCTTGCCAATGATGAAAAATCTCTAGATTAGGATCTTGGAAGAACCGAGGATTTTGCGCCCCCTTGTGTTCTTCTGTAAAAAAAGGTCCCTCAAAGAAAATACCACGAATTTTAGCTCCTTGTACTTCTTGATAGTGATCCCCGATTGTCCGACTCACTTGATTTAAAGTTTCAATATCTGAAGTCAGTGTAGTAGGTAAAAAGGACGTTACACCACAACTTAATAACCCTTTTGATATTGCCTTGAGGCCTTCAAAGTCATTGTCCATCACATCATGACCCATAAATCCATGAATATGTGTATCCACAAGGCCAGGTGTAATCCATTTTCCTGAATAATCAAGAACTTGCTCATTTTCATTAGGTAATTCCTTTATATACGACCCAAACTTTCCATCTTTAACCGCTAGATAGCCTTCACCTTTTATTCCACTCGGCAAGAAAAACCGGCTCGCGTATATATAATAGGTTCCCATCTTTTCATCCCTTTTTTTGATTAGTCCTTGTACTCGTGTATCGTTACACCTTTGACTACTCGATTAACCGTTCCAGATTTAGAAGGAGTATCCGGTGTATTAGTCACTTTAATAGAAGCTAGTAACGAAACGGTCTGTGCTGCCATGATAAATGGCAACGCAAGATAAGCTTCTGGCAAGAGCAAATGCTGGTTATCAAAATCAATTGTTGTACCAGAAAAATTTTGTCCTTCAACAGGCTGAGCTATCGCTATTGTTTGCATAGCAATTTGATCCTGTTGTATTTCTTCTAAAATATCTAAATCATATTTACGGGTATAGGGGTCATTGCTTACAAAAACAAAGACCAGCGTTTGTTCATTTACAAATGATTTAGGTCCATGGCGGAATCCCATAGAGGAGTCAAACATTGTTGCAATTTTCCCAGCTGTTAATTCTAATACTTTTAGCTGTGCTTCACGTGTTAAACCTGCTAAGCTGCCGGATCCTAAATAAACAATGCGATTGAAGTCAACCGCTACTAATTTATCTAAGTTTCCTTCATGTTCAATCACTTCTTTGCCCATTTTAGTTGCAGTCATCACATAACTTTCTTTATCAGCCACAGAGGACTGATCAAAAACCAGTAATGCAGTCAATGTCATACAAGTAAAACTTCCCGTCATAGCAAATCCTTGATCATTTGATCGTTCAGGCATTAGTAACAATAAATTTTCTTTATCTGTGGCTGCTGCTTTTGCTAAAGCTCCATCTGCTGCACAAGTAATGGTGATGTGTCGAATATTTTTCACGACTTTATTCGCATTGGAAACTGCTGTAACACTTTCAGGGCTGTTTCCACTTCTTGCAAATGAAACCAATACCGTCCAATCATTTTCATGCAGATAATCTTTTGGGGAAGAAACAAGGTCCGTTGTTGGAATACTTTCAAAAATAAATGAATCTGTATCTCCCGCATTATTTAAGTATGGTAGCACAGTATCCCCAACATAAGCCGATGTTCCTGCTCCAGTAAAAACTACACGTATTTTACTAGAGGACTCTTTTTTTATTTGTTGCAAAAAAGAGTCTATTACATCTTTTTTATCTTGATAGTTATCCCAGGCTTCTTCCCAAAGCCCAGGTTGTTGTATGATTTCTTGAGTCGTAATCGCTGCTCCAAGATCCTTTAATTCATTTTGTGATTTAGTAAATAGTTGCACGTTCATTTCACTCCAATCTATTCATCTTCTTCATCAAAATCATTTGCTTCTAATAAATCATTTACTTTGATGATGCTCTCTTTCGTTTCCTCTAAAACTGAAAGCGGATTGCCAATCAATGTTGCATTTACAAAACTAATGATCATTGGCAAGTTCATACCCGTATATAGATCAAAATGAGCACCGTTCATAATTTTTTTTGAAACGATGTTACAAGGAGTGCCACCCAATAAGTCAGAGAATACAATATAATCTCCCTCTAACGAATCAGCTACTGCATCAAATTTCTCAGTAAATTCTTTTTCACCTTCGTGTGGCAATAAAGATACCGTGAAAATATTTTCTTGTGAACCTAGTATCATTTCTGCACTCTTCTTTAATTCTGTACTGAAATCTCCATGGCTTACGAGTATCAAACTTTTCATTCTATTCATTCCTTCACTTGATTCTTATTTTGAAATCACGCCTAATGCAGATAAAGCGATAGAAACTATTAATACAATAAAGATAGCTTTAGTAGAGGTGATATTCTTTTTACCTAATAACCAATAGACAGCTCCAACGATTACAGCTGGTAACAGACGAGGCATAATCATATCAACGTTATTTTGTACATCAACAACTAAATCGCCAATCATAGGTGTCCAAGATAAACGAACATTGATCATGGTTGCTACTAAAGCACCAACCATAAATACACCTAATAATGTAGCTGCATCTGTGATAGCTGTTAGTCGACTCTGCATGGTTGTAACAAGTGATACTCCTTCTTTATGAGCAATTTCAAGTTGTTTCCAACGGAAGAACATTACCGCAAAGTTAACGATCATCCATATAAATGCGCCTATTGGGTTTCCGCTTACGGCCATATTAGCTGCTAATGCTCCAAAAATAGTTGGCAATAAAGCTCCGAAAATTGAGTCTCCAATTGCAGCGAATGGTCCCATCAAACCAACTTTAATCCCAGCAATTGATTCTTGTGCATCAATACCTTCTTCTTCTTCAATCGCCATATCAATCCCTGTAACGATTGTATTTAAAAAGTTACTTGTGTTGAAGAATTGAGCATGTGTTTTCATCATTGCTTTCAACTCTGGTGTACCATCACCATACAATTTTCTTAATTGCGGTAATATCGTATACAGATACCCAGATCCTTGCATACGTTCGTAATTCCAACCAAGTTGAAATCCAAACAAACTTCTTCTATTAATTTGGTTAAAGTCTTTTTTGGTCAATTTATAATTAGATTTCGTCATCTTCTATTTCCCCTTCCTCTGATGCAGAATTAGTTGTGTGTTGCGTTTTTGGGGCTTCTGTTGTTCGTTTATATTCTTTAAAAGCAAAGGCAAAGCCAATCAATGCAATAGCTAACATTGGCATACCTGTAAATGTATTTGCAAATCCGTCTACTACACCTGCTACAGATCCGCCAAGTACTTGAATATTTCCAAATACTGTTGTTAACAATGCGGTAATAACAAATCCTAAAATCAAGTACGGCAGGTGTTTTTTCACTGGTAAGTATCTTAATAAGATAGCAAACCCAACTGCAGGTAGAACAGCACCAGCTACAGCTAATCCATTACCTAACCACAACAATTGATTGTTTAGAACGCCTACAATAGAATTAACAAAACTTCCACCTAGACTCAATGCTAATAAGACTGGAACTGCTCTTGATAATGACCAAGAAAGAGCACCCATAAGATAATTGCGTTCAATGCCTTTGTAGTCCATTTCTTCAATTTTTGTATCAATACGATGTGCAAAGAATGTATTTGCAAATCGTCCTAGGATATCCATTTGAATCATTAATCCTGCTACTGGAACTGCGATTGCAGCGATTGCTTGCTCCGGATTCATTCCAATTCCTACTGAAAAAGCTGTAGCCAAAACGGTACCAGAGTTAGCATCAATTTTTGATGAACCCCCAAATGTACCTATACCCAAAACGGTTAATTGCATACTTCCACCAATAATAAGTCCAGTTGTTACGTCACCCATAATTAAACCCGCTACTAATCCGGCAAATACCGGTTGAGCAAGCCCAGTATAAACTTGCAATTCATCTAAAATTTGATACCCTGCGTAAAGCGTTAATAATATTATCTGCCACCATGCTACTGCCATTATTTTTCCTCCTCTATCTATCTTTATTTATTAAATATGTTGTTTTAACAAGTCCATAAATTTCTCTTCACGATCATTTGGCACCATTTGCGATACCAACTCGACACCTTTTTCATCAAGTTTTTTAAAGTTTTCAATATCTTCTTCTATAACGTTAATCGATCTTGTAATAGATTTTGAGTCATCCGATTGAGACATATTCCCCACATTAATTTTTTTAATAGGTACCCCTAATTCCACCAGTTTTAATAAACGATTTGGTTTCTTTGCAATAATCAGCAATCGTTGTGAATCATATTTTCCAGCCAATATATTTGTAGCTGCTTTTTCAATCGACAAAATACTTAATTTAACCCCTGCTGGAGTAGCCAATTTCAAACCACTTTTTTCAATTGCATTCGTCGTTACTCCATCATCTACAACCATGATTCTGTTAATACCTAATTTTGTAGTCCAAAGATTTGCAACTTGTCCGTGAATCAATCTTCCATCTATTCTTACTGCTGTGATACTCATATTACTCTTCCTCCTTATCCATTTTTTTAAATTTTGGTTCTTTTTCTAAACTTATTGTCTCTGACCAAATACCTTCTGTTTCAAAAACAATAATCTCATTTTCTCCCTTTTTAAAGAGAGATTTTGGAGCATATAAAGACAGTGTCGGTCCTACATTCCAGAATCGTCCAATATTAAACCCATTTACTAGGACAATTCCTTTACCAAATAATTCCATGTTGATAAAGGTATCTTCTGGTGTATCAATTGTGACCTTATACTGGTAAAAAGAAGGTGCATTCTCTTTCCATTCTTCATTAAAATCTATCGTTAACGGTTTCAAAAAATCTAAACTGTACTGTTCCCAATCCGTAATAAAGTGCAAATCAGACATGACACCTCTTCGAATTCCTTTTTGTTGTGTATCTGCTAATAATTTATGCCCATAATTGACACGTCCCATATTTTCTACTAATACATCTAGCTGATTAGAACCCGCTATAGGTGAACCGTATATTTTTTCGCCAATTTCTTCTTGGTACTGTGTAGCAATTTTTTCTTCATTCAGGAAAAAGTGTACTCGATCGCTTCCGTCTATTACACGGTAAAATTCTTCGTCACTGTCTTTTGTTACAAAACTTCTATATAACGTGTAGCCATATTGCTGTCCTAATGCTTCCATTGTTTTTGGGTATTTTGATTCTTGTTTATCCGCAATACGATCGATAATAGAAAGCAGGTTTACTTTTCCAACAACTGGAACATCCGTGATGCTCATACTATTTTTAACTAGCGGAGAATGTTGTTCAATCCCTGGAAAACTTTCTTTCATCATTTTTTGCAAACTATCGTATTTATTCGTTGGATTTCCTTGTTCATTTAATGGTGCATCATAGTCATAAGACGTTAATTGAGGTAAATCTTTTCCTAATCTTGCTGAACAACCATTCATGAAACCAAAATTAGTTCCGCCATGAAACATATAAAGATTTAGGCTTCCAATTTTTAATGCTTCTTTTACATCATTTGTTAAATCTTGTGCATCTCTTTTTATGATGGGATCATTCCAGCGATTGAACCAACCACCCCAATATTCCATACACATTAAAGGCCAATTTTTTCCTTTTGATTCATGAAACTCTTTCAAATTTTTAAAATTTTCTTTTGATTGGGAGCCAAAATTTCCTGTGGTCAAAATATCAAGATCCGTCATTGTTCCTGCTTCTTGAGTTGCTTTCCAAGCTCCGTCTGATGTGAAAATTGGAACCGTTACGCCCAATTCTAGCATTAACTCATAAAGTGTTTTCAAGTACTCCTTATCTTCACCATAAGACCCATATTCATTTTCTAACTGCATCATAATAACCGGTCCACCTGAAGTTACTTGTAACGGTACAATTTGTTCAAAAAGTTTTTTATAATAACTAGAAACTTTTTCAATGAACTGTGGATCAGAAGAACGAATGCGCATATTTTTATAAGTGAGTAACCATGCAGGCAGTCCTCCAAATTCCCATTCTGCACAAATATAAGGAGACGGTCGAAGAATTACAAACAAACCTAATTCTTTTGCTGTTTGAACAAATCGTTGAATATCTAACTGACCAGAAAAATCATATTCTCTTTCTTTAGTTTCATGTACATTCCAAGGAATATAGGTTTCTACTGTATTAAACCCAAGGGCTTTTAAATTGTATAATGAATGGTACCAATCCTCAGGGAGAATTCTAAAGTAATGAATAGCTCCTGATATAATTTTAAATGGTTCACCATTTAGTAAAAATTCTTCTTTCACTTCAAATGTATTCATTAGGTTCCCCTTTCTTAAAACGTTTACATTTAATATATTAATATACTAAGTTGCTTTCTGTCAATCATTTTTTAGTAAAAAAGAAAAAAATTTACTAAAGAAAGAAATAATTGGTAAAATTCCTTTTTTTAAGTTAGTATATTAAATAAATGGTATAGCAAGGAGAAAAGCATGAGAATCCCAAAGTATCAACAAATTAAAGATGATTTACTCAAAAAAATTGAAGTTGGAGAGTTTAAACATGGCGATCGTTTTTATAGTGAAGCAGAGTTAGTAAAAATTTATAATGTCAGCTCAATTACCGTTATTAGAGCCATCCAAGAGTTAGCAAATGATGGTTATCTTGTCCGCTATCAAGGAAAAGGGACGTATGTTTCACGCTCACGGAAACGGAAACTGGTTGGATTCTCAGATATAGAAGTTTATTCTGGCGAACCAGAAACCGTTGAAGTCTTAAGTATGAAGATTCAAAAGGATGAGGAAAAACGAAAAGAACTACAATTAAGAAAAAAGGAAGATTATTATGAAATTATTCGCTTGAGAAAAGTTAATGATGATCCTTTTTTATTGCATCTTTCGTATATTCCCAACAAGTTTATTAAACAGGACATTCCAAGTCTTGACTATTATGATTCCATTTATAATCGCTTTAAAGATGATTTCAATATCTACATGTACGACGAAGAATCGAAAGAAACCAATGAAATTTGTTTTCCTACAGATGACTGGGTTGCTGAATTATTAAAAATGGGAACAAACGAACCTACTATCAGACAAGAAAAGAAAACTATTTTACAAGATGGAACTGTAGCTGAAGTCGTGATTAGTTACAAAAAATGGAACTATTATAAGATAGAATTGACTTCATTCAAAAACCCGAATTAAAGAATAGCGGGCTCCACGGTTAACATATATAGAAAGCTAAAGAGCTGTCTTCTTTTAATTAGCTTATCAACCAATCCTAATAACCATAACAAAACGGTCTCAGAAATTACACTGGTCCATTTTGCTATGGTTATTCTCTTTTTTAAAATTTTACTAAATTTACTTGATTTTATTTACTAAATTAATTAAACTGATGACAATAACCTATTCTTAAGGAGGATATTTAAAAATGGACTTAAACACACTGAAAAACAGATTCGAGGAGTTATTTAAACAATCAGATATGAAAGCGTTCTTCTCTCCAGGAAGAATTAATTTAATTGGCGAACATACAGACTATAATGGAGGAAACGTGTTTCCTTGCGCTATCACTTTAGGAACCTATGGCCTAGCCACCAAAAGAGATGATACTCTAATCAAACTCTATTCTGAAAATTTTTCTGAATTAGGCGTGATTACGATTGACTTAAACAATTTAGAATATGATCCAGCAGACAAATGGACTAATTACCCTAAAGGAATGATTAAATTTTTAAAAGAAGCTGGCTACGTTATTGATCATGGATTAAATATTCTATATTACGGAACTATTCCAAATGGAGCTGGACTTTCCTCTTCTGCTTCTATTGAACTATTGACTGGTTTTATCGTTCAAGATTTATTTGAGTTAGAGTTAGACCGATTAGATCTAATAAAAACGGGACAACGAGTTGAAAATGAGTTTATCGGAGTCAACTCAGGAATCATGGATCAATTTGCAATAGGAAAAGGGAAAAAAGATACTGCAATCTTGCTAGACTGCAACACCTTAGAATATGAAATGATTCCAGTAGTCTTAAAAGATCATTCTATCGTGATTATGAATACTAAAAAAAGGCGTGAGTTAGCTGATTCTAAATACAATGAACGTCGCAGTGAATGTGATCAAGCTCTAGCAGAATTTCAAAAAGAACTTAATATCTCTTCATTAGGTGCTATGGATGAAAAAACATTTGATGAGCACAAAGCAATTCTTTCAAATGAAACTATTCTAAAACGAGCACGACATGCTGTGACCGAAAACCAACGGACATTGAAAGCTGCTACCGCATTAAAAGCTGGTAAATTAGCAGAATTTGGCAAGTTAATGAACGAATCACACATTTCTTTACGAGATGACTATGAAGTAACTGGCTTAGAGTTAGATGCTTTGGTTCAAGCTGCTTGGGACCAATCAGGTGTGTTAGGTGCTCGAATGACTGGTGCTGGTTTTGGTGGATGTGCCATTGCTATTGTTGAAAATAATGCGATTGATGATTTTATCGGTCAAGTTGGCAAACAGTATCAAGAGAAAGTCGGTTATCCAGGTGAATTTTACATTGCTCAAATCAGTGATGGTCCTAAAGTACTTGAGGGAGAAAACTTATGACCGTATTAGTGTTAGGTGGAGCAGGATACATTGGTTCTCACGCTGTCGATCAGTTAATTGAAAAACAGTATGATGTTGCAGTAATCGACAACTTGCGCACAGGACATCAACAAGCTGTTCACAAAAAAGCACGCTTCTATCAAGGAGACATTCGTGATAAGTCGTTTATGGAATCTATCTTTGAAAAAGAAGCTATCGAAGGAGTTCTTCATTTTGCAGCTCATTCATTAGTTGGAGAATCTATGCAACAACCTTTACAATATTTTAATAATAATGTTTATGGAACGCAGGTAGTCTTAGAAGTTATGCAAAAATTCGGCGTGAAATTAATTGTCTTTTCTTCTTCAGCTGCCACTTATGGCGAACCTAAAGAGATTCCAATCAAAGAAACTGCTGATACGAATCCTGAAAGTCCTTATGGAGAAACAAAATTAATGATGGAGAACATTTTAAAATGGTGTGATCACGCTTATGATATGAAATTTGTTGCTTTGCGTTATTTTAATGTTGCCGGAGCAAAATTAGACGGCAGTATTGGTGAAGACCATTCGCCTGAATCACACTTAGTGCCGCTTATCCTCCAAACTGCTTTGGGTCAGCGTAAAGAAATGCTTATCTTCGGAGACGATTACCCAACAGCTGACGGAACTTGTATTCGTGACTATGTCCACGTCGTCGATTTAATTGAAGCCCATATTTTAGCACTTGACTATTTGAAGGCTGGAAATCAAAGCACTATTTTTAATTTAGGTAGCAGTGCCGGTTTTTCAGTCAAACAAATGTTGGATACCGCTCGAGAAGTTACTGGAAAAGAGATTCCAGCGGTAGTGACTGCACGCCGCGCTGGTGACCCAAGTACTTTGATTGCTTCGAGTGAAAAAGCAAGAAACATCTTAGGTTGGAAGCCTCAGCATACAGATATAAAGGCTATTATCGCTTCAGCTTGGAACTGGCATAATGCTTTTCCAAATGGCTATGACGATACTAAAAATGAATAGAAAGGATGAATAGCGTGATTGACCAAGCAATAACAGATTTCATTCAAATTGGGTATATAAATGAAGACATTCATCCATTAGATTTACTTCTCAAACAAAATCAACTTCTCGCTTTAGTTGGAAAACAAGCATTAAATACAGACCTAACTGCTGCTACACTTTTGCCTGATCGTTTAGACGTATTGGATTCTTTAGTCAACTATGCTGTCAAAAAAAAAATCATCTCTGACAATGAATCTGAAAGAGACATCTTGGCATCAAAAATAATGAACCTTATTACACCTCTGCCTTCGGAAATAAACCGCAAATTTTGGGAGCTATATCAAGAGAGTCCTGCAGCTGCTACAACTTATTTTTACAACCTTAGCCAAGAAAATGATTATATTAAAACGAGAGCTATTGAAAAAAACATCGAGTTTACTAAGACAACTATTTATGGGGATTTGGAGATTACAATAAATTTATCTAAACCAGAAAAAGATCCAAAACAAATTGCTTTAGCTAAAACTGCTCCTGCTTCATTTGGCTACCCTACTTGTCTTTTATGTATGGAAAATGAAGGGTATGAAGGTCATTTAAATCATCCGGCTAGAAGCAACCATCGAATTATTCGTTTAAAGATTAACCAAAATGACTGGGGATTGCAATATTCGCCTTACGCTTACTATGAAGAACATTGTATTTTTCTATCCCAAGAACACAAACCGATGAAATTAGAAAAAGCGACATTTGCAAAACTACTCAATATAGTTGAGCAGTTTCCCCATTATTTTGTGGGATCTAACGCTGATTTACCGATAGTTGGGGGATCAATTCTCTCTCATGATCACTATCAAGGCGGCCAACACACTTTTGCAATGGCAAATGCAGCAATCGACTTTCCTTTTGAGCTAAAAGACTATCCGACTGTAGCAGCTGGGCTTGTTCAATGGCCTATGTCTGTTATTCGCTTAAGTAGTACTCATCAAGCTGATTTAACGGCTGCAGCTAGCATGATTTTGGACAAATGGCGCTCTTATTCAGATGAATCTGTAAATATAATAGCTCATACAGATGGGGAGCTTCACAACACAGTCACCCCTATCGCAAGATATAATGACGGAAAATACGAACTAGATTTGGTATTACGCAATAATCGAACTTCAAAAGAATACCCAGATGGCATCTTCCATCCACATTCGGATGTTCAACACATAAAGAAAGAAAATATTGGCTTAATTGAAGTCATGGGTCTTGCTATATTGCCACCTAGACTGAAACAAGAACTTGCTGAGGTTGAACGTTATTTATTAGAAGAACCTAATCAGTTAGATCCTTCGCATAAACAATGGGCTAATGAATTAAAGAATTCATCCAACATCACTAAAGAAACTGTAGGAACTATTGTAGAAGAGGCCGTTGGTTCTGTTTTTCTACGAGTCTTAGAAGATGCGGGTGTATTCAAAAAATCCGCTGAAGGAAAAGCCGCGTTCAAGAAATTTGCAACCCTTTTTTGCTAAAATATGAGGAGGAATATCATGGAAATTTCAATTAAGGATTTTGGAAAACTTTCAGAAACTATCATTCAAGAATATACTTTGACGAATCGTCAAGGCGTATCCCTTTCAGCTATAACTTATGGAGCTGCCGTCACTTCTATTCAAACACCAGACAAGAATGGACTTTTTCAAAATATTTTATTAGGTTATACCGACTTAAATGAGTATGCCAATTATCGTCCTTATTACGGTGCAACAATTGGTAGAGTTGCTGGAAGAATTGATAAAGGGTCGTTTACATTAGAAGGTACCCCTTACAAGCTAGAAACAAATGATAAAACCAATCATTCTCATGGTGGAATAAATGGTTTGGATACCAAAATTTGGACTGTTGAAACAGTTTCTTCAGAAGATGAAGCTCAGCTGATTTTCACTTATACTAGTCCACATCATGAAAATGGCTATCCAGGAAATTTGACCGTTCAAGTTACTTATACTTTAAACGAATCGAATGAATGGAAAATCAATTACCAAGCTACCACAGATAAAACAACCTTATTTAATCCAACAAATCACGTCTATTTTAATTTGTCAGGAGAGCCAACTAAAGGGATTAACCAACATGAATTGACTTTAACTAGCTCCCATTTTGCTGAACTACGAGCAGACTCTATTCCAACCGGAAAGTTGTTGCCCGTAAATGGAACACCGTTTGATTTTAGAACGACTGATACTGTGAATAAAGGTTTTGAAAGCGACTATCCACAAAACAAACTCGTTTCAGGATATGATCACCCTTTTATTCTTGAGCATCTAGCGAACAAACCAGAAGCAATCTTATCTGACCGTGCTAGCGGTAGACAAGTTCAAATGGTTACGGATAGAGATGCTGTTGTGATTTATGCTGTCAATACATTAGATGGTCGACATACTGATGAAGGTAGCTTACAAGAACATTTTGCTGGAATTACTTTAGAAGCGCAAAATCTACCTAACGCAATTAACCAAGCTGGTTTTGGGAACGTCATCCTGCATCCTAATGAAACTTTTCATTCCGAAACGACTTACCGCTTTGATACCATGTTATAATAGAGAAAGAGTAATGATAAACTAAATGGTACCTTCAAAGAAAGTGGTGAGAAAATTGGCAACCATCAAAGATATTGCCGAACAAGCAGGCGTTTCAAGTTCTACAGTATCTCGTGTATTGAATTATGACGATACTTTATCTGTAGGAGATGACACAAAAAAGCGTATTTTTGAAGTCGCTGAAGCTTTAGACTATACAAAATATCAAAAGAAGCAATCTAAAAAACAAGGCAAATTGGCCATCGTTCAGTGGTACACCGAAAAAGAAGAACTAGATGATCTTTATTATTTATCGATTCGTTTAGGCGTAGAAAAAAGAGCAGAAGAAATGAATTACGATATCATTCGAGTTTTTCAAAATACTGATTTTGAGATGAGCGCAGAGATAGAAGGTATTATCGCAATCGGAAAATTTAGTGATTCACAGGTGAACAAGCTTACCTCGTGGACAGAGAATATCTGCTTTGTTGATTTCGACCAACTTCATCGTAAATTAGATTCTGTTGTCATCGATTTTGAACAAGCCGTCAATGCCGTTCTTGACTATTTCCAAACTCACGGTCAACGTCGTATTGGCTTGATTGCTGGACAAGAAAATTTTGGTGACAAATCTAAAACGATTATTGACAAAAGAACCATCATTTATGAAAACTATATGAAGCAAGTGGAGCTTTATGAAGAAGAGATTGTATTTACTGGAGCATTCAATGTTTCATCTGGACAAGAACTCATGAAACACGCTATTGAAACGTTAAAAGACGATTTACCAAAAGCTTTTTTTGTTTCAAATGATTCAATGGCCATTGGTTGTTTAAGAGCCTTACAAGAAGCAGGAATATCCGTACCAGAGCGGGTCAGCCTTATTGGCTTTAACGATATCAGTGTAGCCAAATACATCTATCCTACATTGAGCACAGTGAAAGTGCATACAGAGTTAATGGGAGAAACGGGCTTTGATTTGTGGTTGGATAAAGTCACAAGTGAAAGAACCGTTGCAAAAAAAATCACTTTATCTACCGATTTGATCTTACGAGAAAGCACAAAATAAGGGTTTATAACCAAATCAAAAAAAGGTACAAGCCTAGAATTCAAGTGAATTCTAGGCTTGTACCCTTTTATTTTTTATTCCATTACCCTTCCATCATGACCATTGTTTCTTCTTTTTCAGCAACTTCTTCCACAATAAAGTGTTTTTCAATGGCTTTTTGTCGCAATTCTTCACGAAACTTAGGATGTGCTACTTCAATCAAAGCCTCTGCTCTTTCTTGTACTGTTTTCCCAATTAATTCAGCTTTTCCATACTCCGTTACAATTGTATCGATATCATTTTTAGAAGTTGATACAGCTGATCCTAAAGCTAATTCAGGTACAATTGTAGAGATAGTGTCGTTCTTAGCTGTTGAATACAAGCAGATGATTCCACAGCCATTTTTAGCTAGTCTAACTCCTTTAGTAAAGTCAGCTTGACCACCTGTAGATGAATAATACGAACCTTTTACCGTTTCTGAATTGCATTGTCCTAAAAAGTCAACTTCAACTGTCGAATTGATGGCTTTTAAATTATCAATTTTAGCAATTTCGCGAATATCATTCGTCATATCACAGGGCAACATCAATATATCTCTGTTGTTATTCATAAATTCATATAATTGTTTTGAGCCGATCGCGAACGTAGAAACTGTTTTTGTTGGATAAGTAGTTTTATATTTATTGTTGACAATGCCTTTTGCATAGAGTTCCACAATTTTATCTGGAAGCATCTCACTATGAACACCTAAATTTCGTTTATCCATCAAGTAGTCCATTACAGCATTTGGCATTGAACCAAAACCAATTTGAACCGTATCTCCATCTTTCACCGTTTCAGCAATGATTTTGCCGATAGCCAAATCTTTTTCACTTAATTTAGGGCTAGGTAAAGTTGGCAATTCAAAATCGTGTTCAATTAATGCTGAGACTTCACTAATATGAATGGTATTTTTGGCACCAAATGTACGTGGCATATTCTTGTTGACTTCAAGAATGATGGTTTTTGCATCTTCAATCAATGAAGCAACATAAGAAGGACTTGTTCCTAAAGAGAAGTTACCGTCTTCATCCATTGACGATACTGTCGCCATGATTACTGGACGATCTGTACGTTTTTTTAGTAATGCCGGTATATCCGAAAAGTGATTTGGCAGTAAATCAATGTTGCCTTGATTAAATCCTTTTCTGTCCATACCTGATAAAAATATTGATACTTGTTTTAGCTTAGATGGCGAGATATCCACGGTCGGAAAGCTTGGCAGCATACGGTATAAAGTATTTCCTTTTAACGACCCATTTATAGGTAACGCTTCCAATAATGCTGGAGGTTCGCCTGGCATGATTGGGAAAATGATCCCCTCTCCTGGCTCAATCAATTGTACCGCTTCTTGTGCTGTTGTTTTTTTCTTTTCATACATTTTTTCGTATAATTTTAACATGACTACAATCCCCCAATCAGATGAATGATTCTTTTTTATTTATTTTCAAATTGTGCATTACGCTTTTCAACAAAAGCAGTCATACCCTCTTTTTGATCTTCAGTAGCAAATAAAGCTCCAAAAACTTCAGATTCCAATGCTAATCCTTGCTGTATACTCATTTGCATGCCTTGATTGATTGATTTTTTACTGCCTTCTACACCTAATGGCGAATTTTTGATTATTTTTTCAGCCATCGCTTTTGTTTCTTCTAGCAAGTCTTCAACGGCTACTACTTTATTCAGTAAACCAATTCGATAAGCTTCTGCGGCTGCGACGTTTGCTCCTGTGTAAATCAATTCTTTAGCTTTCCCAGTTCCAACCAGGCGTGGCAAGCGTTGGGTTCCGCCAAATCCAGGAATGATTCCCAACCCTACTTCAGGTTGTCCAAATTTTGCATTTTCAGCGCCGATTCGAATGTCACAAGCTAAAGCAAGTTCACACCCACCGCCTAAAGCAAATCCATTAACGGCAGCTATAGTCGGCTGACGTAATTGTTCCAATTTTGAAAAAACCGCATTGCCTAAGGAAGAAAAAATTGTTCCTTCAACTGCATTTTTTTCTTTCATTTCTTTGATATCTGCACCTGCTACAAACGCTTTAGTACCTGAACCGGTCACGATTAGCACACGAATCGCACCATCTTTCTCCACCTCATCAAGCGCAACCGACACTTCTTCTAAGACTTCTTGACTTAATGCGTTTAACATTTTAGGTCGATTAATGGTTAAAGTAGCGATTCCTTCTGCTTTTTCTAAAGTAAGTGTATTATATTCTGTCATTTCGTTGTCCTCTCCTTATGAAGCATATTCATAAAACCCTTTACCGGTTTTTCTACCTAGCCAGCCAGCTTCTACATATTTTTTCAACAACGGACAAGGACGATATTTGGAATCATTAAATCCTATATATAAAACTTCCATAATAGCTAAACAAACATCCAGTCCAATATAATCTGCTAAAGCAATTGGACCCATTGGGTGATTTGCACCTAGCTTCATTGCTTCGTCGACTTCTTCAAGTGTTGCTATGCCTTCATGCACCGTAAAAATGGCTTCATTGATCATTGGTATCAAAATACGATTAACGGCAAACCCTGGCGAATCTTTAATATCAATCGTAATTTTCCCGATTTTTTCGCTCAACGCTTTAATAGTGGCTGCTGTTTCATCATCTGTTGCCAAACCTCGATTGATCTCTACTAATTTCATAACAGGAACCGGATTAAAGAAGTGCAATCCAATAACTTTTTCAGGTCGATTTGTCGCTGCAGCAATTTCTGTAATCGAAAGAGAGGACGTATTGCTGGCTAAAATCGTTTCTTTATCTGTAATTTCATCTAGTTCTTTAAAAATAGACAATTTGATTTTTTTATTTTCTGTCGCTGCTTCAATGACTAATTGCGCTTCTTTTGCATCTTGAATATCTGTTGAAAGTGTAAAATGAACTAAAATACGTTGTTTTTCGGCTTCTGTTTTACGACCTTTTTCAACTTCACGAGTTAACCCTTTTTCGATCTTAGTGAATCCTCGTTGCACAAATTCTTCTTTTATATCGTTCAAGATAACATCATATCCAGCTTGTGCCATAACTTGCGCAATACCACTGCCCATTTGTCCTGATCCGATTACCATAACTTTTTTGATTTCCATCATCTCACTCCTCTAAATAAGTAACTAGTACTTTTCTTTGTGATCAGTTAATCCATTTTTTTGCAATTGCATCTTTTTGCGTTTCTAACGTACCACCATAAATGGCTGTTAACTTAGCATCTCTAACGTAGCGTTCGATATCGTTGTTCCGCATGTATCCGTAACCGCCAGTTACTTGAATGGCCATTTCAGTCATTTCGATACTAGTATTTGCAGCTTTCAACTTAACCATAGCGACCATTATTGAATCAAGTTGATCGTTTTTCGCTACTTGATCCAACAGTGCAGCCGCAGCTTGTAATTCTGTATACATTTCAGCGAGTTTAAATTGTGTGTTGCGCAGATCAATCAGTCGTTGCCCAAATTTACGATCTTGACTAACATAGTTTAAAGCTCGTTCAAAAGATCCTTCAGCGATTCCTATCGCTTGAGCGGCAATTGACAATCGCATATGATCACTGATAGATTGGCATTGCTCTGCTCCATTACAGCTACCACCCAATAAATTTTCTTTTGAAACGCATATCTGGTCAAACTCAAGTGAAGCCACAGGAAGAGCACGTATACCCATCTTTTCTTCTCTATTTCCTATAGTAAGCCCACGCATTTCAGCTGTTATAATAAAGATACCGTATCCGCTTGTTCCATCTTTAGCTATGGTCTTACTTCCTATTAAATAAACGTTTGCTTTTCCCGCATTTGAAACAAATGCTTTAGCCCCACTTAGTTCCCAATAATTTTCTTTTTCAACTGCAAGAGTTTCCATGTTTTCAAGATTATTGCCCATCCCTAACTCATTTAGTCCAAATGCACCAAAGGTTTCTCCACTTAGCATAGCAGGCAGATGCTTCTGTTTTTGTCGTTCAGTGCCATATTGATAGATTGGCCAAAGGCTCATAGATGTTTGAGTCAGTAAAATACTAGCTGTTGAAGCACAATCTCTTGATACGATCCGAATGACTTCCAACAAATCTTTAAATGATCCCCCAAGTCCCCCATGCAACCGATCAAATGGCATCCGTAAAACGCCCATATCACTTAATTGATTTAGTTGTTCTTCAGGAAATGCTTCTGTTTTATCATATTCAGAAGCATTTGGTCGTATGACTGTTTTAGAAAAATCAGCTACTCGACTGATCAAATGGTTCATTGTTTCATTCATCATGTTTGGATACTCCTCTTTGAATTTTCTACTAGCTAGCCATACATTTTTTATTTCTTAACGTTCAACGATTAGTGACATTCCTTGTCCTCCGCCAATACATAACGTTGCTAATCCACGTTTTGAATCGCGTTTTTCCATTTCGTGAAGTAAAGTGACCAAGATACGAGCACCACTAGCTCCAACTGGGTGTCCTAAAGCAATCGCACCACCATTGACGTTAACGATATCCGTGTTGAATTTTAAATCTGTTATGACACTTAATGCTTGTGCCGCAAAAGCTTCATTTGCTTCGATCAAGTCTAAATCTTCTACTGTTAAACCGGCTTTTTTCAATGCTTTTTGAGTTGCTGGAATTGGACCACATCCCATAATTTTTGGATCTACACCTGCACTTGCATATGACTTGATTGTAGCTAGAGGTTTCAATCCTAACTCATCTGCTTTTTCACGGCTCATAACGATCAAGACTGCTGCACCATCGTTCAATCCTGAAGCATTTCCTGCTGTTACTGAACCATCTTTTTTGAAAGCGGGTTTTAATTTCGCCATTGCTTCATTTGTTGTACCAAAACGTGGGTGTTCATCTGTATCGATTACTTTAGGTCCTCCTCTGCGTTGAGGTACTTCGATTGGAACGATTTCTTCTTTGAATCGGCCAGAGGTTACAGCCTTCTCAGCATTATTTTGACTGCGAACCGCTAATTCGTCTTGTTGCTCACGAGTAAATTGATATTTTTCAACAATATTTTCAGCTGTTATGCCCATATGAATATCGGTAAAGGCATCCGTTAAACCATCCTTCAACATTGTATCGATCATTTGACCATTACCCATTCGTTTACCCCATCGTGCATCAGGCAATACGTATGGTGCTTGACTCATACTTTCGGTTCCACCAGCAATAACAATTTCATTGTCTCCTGAAAGAATTGATTGCGCTGCTAAAGCGACCGTTTTCAATCCCGAACCACATACTTTATTGATAGCAAAAGATGGAACGTGTTTTGGGATTCCAGCTTTTATTGCTACTTGTCTAGCAACATTTTGACCTAAACCTGCACTTAAAACGTTTCCAAATATCATTTCATCAATTGTTGCTGGATCTAATCCAATACTGTCAATTGCTTTTTTTACAACAGCAGCTCCTAAATCAACGGCTGATACATCTTTAAAAGCTCCTCCAAATGATCCAACTGGCGTTCTTAATGCTGACACGATTACTGCTTCTGTCATTTAAATTACCTCCAAATAATTTCCCTATTTTTATTACGTCTTCAAGTTTACGTGAAGCGTTTACATCGTTATCATAAATGGATTGATTCTAAACGTCTAACAAGTATATATTACAGATTCAATAAGTTTTATTAATACCTTTGTGAAAGGGTATTCAAAAAAACAAAAATACGAAAGAACCGGATAAAAACATCGGGCCTTTCGTATTTGAGTAAAGAAATTTCTTGCACAATTTCAAGCTAATTTGTACTGCTTACTTCATGAATCAGTAAAAATAACTTAAAACAGATTCATGTAAATTTGTTTCAACAACTGAATAATTAGTTTTTATCGGACGGCACAATAGAACATTAAAAGGAATCGGGTTCTTAAATGTTTTTTCCACATAATCCTCACTGTTTAAATAGCGTCCAATAGGTGAAGGTAAAATAGCAATTGTATCTGAGTAACGAGTTGTTTCAATTAAAAAATCCCACGAAGAAGAAGTAAAAATAATTTCTGCATTAGAATTTTGTTCCTTAAATGTTCGTTTAACTAAATCGTTGGTCACAAATGATTCATTAAATGTAGCAATTGGGTAATCATCAATTTCTGTCCAATTGATTTTATTCTTCCTGCTTAAATCATGAGTTGTTGACATAAAAGCTGTTAATTCATCAATTTGAATCACATGCTCTTCATAGGCTTTCGGATCAAGATTCGTTGGTTCGATCAATACGACATAATCTAAATCTTTTTGCAAGAACATCCTTCTCAACTCATTACAGCCATCTTCTACAATCTCTATTTTAATTTCCGGGTTTTCCACGATGAATTTAGAGAAGAAGTTGGAAAAGAAAACACGTAAAATCAAAGAAGGTACACCTAAACGAATCGTTCCTTTTTGTTTGGATGATTCTTTACGAATCATATTTTTCATTTCATCATGCATTTTCAAAATATCTAAAGCATATCGGTATAACTTAATACCACTTGGTGTCATTTCTTCTAATCTTCCATTTTTACGATAAAAGAGACTTAATTCTTCATCTTTTTCAAAATTAGTAATCATTTGGCTTAAAGCTGACTGCGAGATATGAATTTTTTTTGCAGCTAACGATAAATTGCAACCGCATTCAACAATGTTGATAAAATAATTCAATTGTGTAATATCCAATTCCAGTTATTCCCCTTTTTTTTGATTATTCCTTTTGAGACCAGTTTATGTCATAAGAAATAATTATATCTATATATAGAATACCATGGTTAAAGATGTTTGTGCAAAAGGAGACAAAAAAACTCAGAAAACAAGGATCATTGATCCCGTTTTCTGAGTTTTTAATAACATTTAAACAAAAGCGCCTACACCTGTCAAATATCTTCCAACAATTAAAGCATTGATTTCATGTGTTCCTTCGTAAGAGTAGATAGCTTCTGCATCTGCAAAGAATCGAGCAACATCCGTTTCCAGTGTAATTCCATTTCCACCGACTACTTCGCGAGCTAATGCAACAGTCTCACGCATGCGTAAAGCATTATGCATTTTTGCCATTGAAGAATTCACTTCGCGGTAATTGCCTTCTTCCTGCATTTGAGCTAAACGTACAGAGAAACTTAAATTAGCCGTTACGTTTGCTTGCATGATAGACAGTTTTTCTTGAACCAATTGGAATGAACCTAAATTCTTACCAAATTGTTCGCGTTGTTTGACGTAACGTAAAGCAGCTTCAAACGCACCTGCTGTTAATCCTGTCGCCAAATGAGAGATATCTGCACGCGTAATCCGTAGAATACCTGCTACATCTTTAAATGAATTCACGTTTTGCAATCTGCGATCTTCTCCAACTTTCACATCCGTAAACGTGATATGCCCATTTTGTGTCATACGAAGTGAAATTTTTCCTTCGATTTTTTGAACATGTACCCCTTCAGCTTTACCAGGAACCATAAAGGCTTTAACTTTTCCATCCGCTTCATCACGAGCAAATACAGCCATTTCATCTGCTGATCCAGCTCCACCGATCCAACGTTTTTCTCCATTGATGATCCAAGTATCGCCTTCTTTACGTGCAGTAGTTGCTAGTCCGCCAGCAATATCTGAACCGTGTTCGGGTTCGGTCAAAGCAAAACACCCTTGAATTTCATACGAAGCTGTTTTATCAGCCCAACGTTCGATTTGTTCTTCATTTCCGCCTTGTAACAACGTTGCGTAGAATAATCCGCCATGAACCGTGTAGAAGGTTGCGATAGAAGCATCTAGTTTAGCTAACTCAAAATATCTAAAAACGTTGTATAATTCGCTTGGTTTACGTGTATTTTCACGACCTTCAAATAACAATGGATTATCCATCATTCTTACTTTTCCGATTTTCTCAAAAGCTTCAAAAGGAAATTCGGCTTTTTCCCAATACTCACTTAGTACAGGACGTAAATTTATTTCAAGAGCCTCACGCAACTCTTTTAAAACTGTTAATTCTCCATCTGTTAATGCACTTGAATACTCATAAAGATCTGATGGATAAAAAGTAGCTAAATCAACTGGTCTTTCCATTGTCTTTGTGTTCATCATTTTAATCGCCCCTTAATTATTTTTAATTTTTAATAGGTTTTGTTTTATCAACCGCTTACAATGCTTAATTTAAGCCATTTATAAATTTTAGTCTACTTACCATAAATTATAGAAGGTATAAGAAGAACTTAACGTCATTCTACAAACCTATAGTTTATTGCTTTTTTCAAAATAAATGACAAAAATAAAAACACTATCTAAAAACAGATTCTTAAAATCAGCTTTTAAATAGTGTTGTTTGTTTTAGTTAAAGGTAATATATGCTTGTTTACTTCGCTTCAATGAATCTACTACATTTTTTCCAGTCTCATCCCATTCAATCATACGATAATACGCATCGTGGTAAAAAATGAATTTATACTGGTTTTTATAAGCTTCTTTCATCCATTTTTCTTTACTGAATATAGACGTCATTGGATAATCATCGTAAGCCAAGACCCATAAAGGATTTTGATGTGCATGTGTTGGCATGATGTCGGCCATATGCACTAACGTTTCACCATTTTGTGTTAGTTTGATTAATGCATGCCCTACACTGTGTCCTCCAGTGTGGATCATATCAATTCCAGGCACTACTTCAAGCGATTCCTGATACGTAATGATTTGATCCTGAACTGGCTCCCAATTTTCTTTCCAATACGTGCTTTTGGAACGAATATTTGGATTTCTCATTTCATCCCATTCAATCTCGTTAACGTAAATAGCTGCACTTGGAAAAGTAGAAACGAGCTTCTCATTTTCCCAATGTGTTAATCCGCCGGCATGGTCAAAATGTAAATGTGTCATTAATAATACATCAATGTCATTCACGGTCAATCCAAGTTCTGCTAGACTTTCCTTTATCTTTGTCTCTTCCACAACTCCATAATTGCGTCGTTGCTTATCTGATAATTTCCCTTGCCCTACTCCAGCATCAATCAAATAATTCTTATTTTGATATTGGATCAGAATCGAATCCGTTGGTAACTCGATTTGATTTTTTTCATTGACCGGATATTTACGTGACCATAATGGTTTAGGCACTACCCCAAACATTGCTCCTCCATCCATAGAAGTGATTCCACCATCCATCCAAGTTAACTTCATGTCATGAAATACTAAACTATCCATCTTCTTCCTCCTTCTATTAAAAAAAGCGTTTCCATTCATTCCCAATTGATTATACGCAATCTTTCGTATTTATTCAAAATTAAGAAAAACATTTAATAATTTGATCAACAAAAAAAGATTCAAAGTTTTTTACTTTGAACCTTTTTTTAAAGTCGTTTTTAACGTTTAATTCCTAGGATATCTTCTTTTGCATGGATTAACTGCGTGATTTGTTTGCTATATGGTGCTTCAAAACCTCTACGTTCAGATTCTTTTGCTACCATGCCATTCAAAAAGTCGATTTCAGTTGGGCGTTTATTCTTTAAATCTTGATGCATTGATGGATAATGTCCACCAACTTTTTCGGCAATTCCTTTCAAGTAATTAATCGTTTCTTCAACATCTAATGTTACACCTTCCGTTTCTGCTACTCGAGAAAATTCACTAACAATTCCTTGATTTAATTCGTCAATTTGAGCCACATCAAACAATTCTTTGATATTGCAGTCCAATAAAGAACAAAGGGCATTCATTGTTCCATTAACACATGCTTTTCTCCAAGTTGTAAAATGGACATTTGAACTATACACTCCGTTTAGTCCACAATCTGCCATCATTTGAACAACTTGACGTGTACCTTCTTCTTCGTTCTCATCACTATTTTGAACTTCAACAGGACCTTCTCCCATAAAATGCGTTTTCCCAGGTGCGTCTAGACCACCTGTCCACACTGTTGTTCCCATGATGATATTCTTTTTAGGAATATATTCAGAGATGGTATTCGCATGTCCTAATCCATTTAATAAGCACACCACTTTTGTGTCTTCTGTTAACGTGTGTTTGATTTCTTCCAACATATGTCTCAAACCCATTGATTTAGTAAAGATAAAAATAGTATCAAATGTATCCTTGATCTCTTCCGGTTTGCCAATTGAAATATTGATAGTATCTTCTTTGCCATTTACTGTAACTGACAATCCATTTTCTTTAATGGTATTGATATGTTCGTCCCAAAAATCTAATAATGTAACATCATTTCCACCTTTTTGCATCATGTAACCAAATCCACATCCTAAAGCTCCTGAACCTGCAATTGCTATTTTCATTATAAAATTCCTCCAATTTAATTTAACGTATCTTTTGTATTAGTTTGATGCAGGGATAAATTTAAAGATTTCATCCTCATAAACATGTAAGAACTTGCTACATACCAAGTCAATAATATATCCTCCAACGAAAGGAATTACAAAATAGGCTAATAAAACATTTAACAACCCAGTTCCCATATTGAAAGCTTGAATAGGTCCAACTAGTCCCACGATTCCAAAACCAGCTGTTTGCGGAGTTCCATGAATCGTAAGAACATAAACCCCTATACCTGAAACAATGGCATTCAGCACAACAGGAATCATGATTTTTGGGTACTTAATTAAGTTAGGAATCATCATCTTCATAGCACCAAGTAAGATGGCCAAAGTGGTTCCTGTTTGATTAATTCGGATAGAGCCGATAACAAGAATAGCTGTACATGCTGTCACTCCTACTGCTGCAGCACCAGCTCCTAAACCAGATACGCCAATAGCAATTCCAATCGCTACTGTTGAGATCGGTGAAATAATTAATACTGAGAAAGCCACCGAAATCAAAATAGCCATCACTAATGGTTGAAGAGTCGTGAAGCTATTGATTAAATTCCCTATTGTAGAAGTAATCATTCCAACATATGGTAACATAATCAAACCAATTGTTCCTACCCCAGCACCAACAATAATTGGCATCAAGATCAATGTCAATGAGCCTAATTTGCCTTGCAATAAACGGGTAACAAAAACGGCAATAGCAGAAACAAGCATAACATTTATTAAATCTCCGATGCCAACTAATTGAACACCCGTTTCGGTAACTTTATAAGCACCAGATCCTAAGAATGTTGCTGCTCCAATAACGACACTTTCCATTCCGTTCATTTTAAACTGTAAAGCTACAAGCACACCAATAATAGCGGGTGTAATAAATTGCATAACCATAACCACACTTGATAGCAGTGCAAATATAGATCCATAAGGAATAAGAGCTTTAAATATCGACCCTAGTATCGCATTAGCAATCAATCCGATAACAATACCCGATGCCGTTCCTCCTAAAACCTTGTTTAAATAATCTTTACTCGTATATTTTACTGTATCTCCCATTAAACTCAACCTCTCTTGTTTTATTAAATGAATAATTAACCCTTTTTTATATTTGTTAAACTATTCACTAATATTTACTACTAGTTAAATTTATCACAATCTATCTTTCGTTTCAATATAAATATCATATTCTAATTTTTTACTCATCTGTTTTTTTCGCGTAATTGATTGGTATACTTATCTAAACAATCATCTTTCCTATTACAAACAACGTATATAAAGACTCGTTTGAAAGATGACTATGCTTAAAATACCAATTGATTTCAAATACAAATTTAATTTTCCAACTTAATACCCATCTAATTGCTCAACGAATAACAAAACAAACCATTTAATTACCTAATCACTAATAAAAAAATCTATCTGAACATTTTCTTGCATAAAAAAACATTTTATCAAATTTTAAAAGTACTCTCAAATATTAGTCACCTCATCACACAAAAAGAAAGAAAGAAAGAGCAAAATTTAAAAATTGAAGAATTTGCTCTTTCTTGTTTAAAACATTTTACTAATTATTTGATGAAAATGTACCAATTGGCAATTGATCATTTAACAATTCGTCTGATGGATCTAAACTTCTTTTTTGCTTTTTACCGGTTTCCCAATAAAGAATCATAATACCAATTGTTAAAATTAAACTTAAAATATACGTTAGCCTACTCAATCCCATACCTAAGCCAATTGGTTCACTAAATATATAGACCACACAAGCATATAGCATGAATATTCCGGGAAGAAGAGTCACGAAATAGTTTTTATTTTTTAAATATAAATAACGTGTAGAGACTAATAGAGAAATTACTGCCGTAACTTGATTTGCCCAGTTGAAATATCTCCATAAAATATTAAAATCAACTTGCGTTAAGATTAAAGAAATAATGTATAGAGGAATGGTTACCATCAATACTTTTTTCAGTGTATCTTGTTTAATATGCAAGTAATCTGCAGCTATCGTACGTAAACTTCTAAAAGCAGAAAGACCTGAAGAGATTGGCAATACAATTACACCAATAATCGCAACTGTCCCAAAGACACTACCCAACAACATGTAAGATACTTGGTTCACTACAAGTGATGGCGTCCCATTATTGATCATTTGACTGAGTGTTTGTCCATTAAATAAAGACATAGATGCCGCAGCCCAAATCATTGCAATCACACCTTCAGCAATCATCATGCCATAAAAAGTAAAGCGTCCTTCTTTTTCATTTTTAGACGTTCTAGAAACCATTGGCGCTTGTGTAGCATGAAAACCAGATAAAGCTCCACAAGAAATGGTAAAGAATAGCGCAGGAAAAATAGGTGTCCCTTCTGGATTGAAGTTTTGCATCGTCCCTGGTGTTAAGTTTGGTATGCTGTGTCCACCAAAAATCAAGCTCAATCCAATAGCTAGCGTGCTGATAATTAAAATAGCTCCAAAATAAGGATAAACAGCCCCCATTGCTTTATCGATTGGCAAAATGGTTGAAATGAGATAATACATAAAGATTAATCCAATGATTACACCTAATGTTAACCAGTCAGGTGTAATACTTTCAATCAAATTAGCTGGTGAAGTAACGAAAACTGTACCAACTAACATCAGAAGCAGCATAGAAAAAATATTCACCACATGTTTTACCGGTTTCCCTAAGTATTTGCTAGCTAATTCTGGCAAGTGGGCACCATCATTTCGTAAAGAAATCATACCTAGCATATAATCGTGCACTGCTCCTCCTAGAATACAACCTACGATAATCCAAATGTAAGCAACTGGTCCGTAAAGCGCTCCCATTATTGGTCCGAAAATAGGGCCTGTTCCTGCAATATTTAATAATTGAATAATAGCATTTTTAGATTTAGACATTGGGACAAAATCGTAGCCGTCTCTCAATGCTTCTGCAGGCGTTGTACGATCCGGATCAATACCAAAATTCTTTTCAATATACTTTCCATAAATAAAATAACCTAAAATTAATAACGCGATACCACCCAACAACGTAATCATTTTTCCTACCTCCTTATAGTATTAAGCAAAAAATTGGCGTTGCCAATTTTTTTATAGCCCTACTGTACTATAAAAAATGAGGTTTAGGATCCAAATCAAGCTGACATAGCAAAACTGCTAGCTAAAGTGCCCGCCAGCAGTTCTCAAATTCATTTAATCAATGAGCCATTACAATCCTACTTCTTCTTTAAATTGTTTCATATAATGTCTACTTACCGGGATTTTCACTTGATTGCTCATCGTAACGAGAAACGTATGGTTAAACCACGGCTGTATTTCTAGGATCTCTTTCATGTTAAGCAAATAAGAGCGGTGTACTCGCAAAAAAGCATGCCCTTTCACTTTTTCTTCATAGGCGTTTAAAGGTTCAGTCGCAGTGTATTCTTTCTCATCAGTATAGATAGTTGTAATGCCGTTTTCCACAGCGATAGCAATAATGTCTTCGATTTTAACAATGTAGATACGCTCGTCCATTTGAATAGGGATCGTCTTTAAGTATTCTTGTTTGTCCTCCGCTTGCAATTGTACCCGTTCTTTTTGATATCTAGTGTACGCTTTTTGGACAGCATCTTGAATTCGAGGCAATTCAAACGGTTTTAAAACGTAATCCGTTGCATTTAATTCAAATGCTTTTATGGCATATTCATCATAAGCGGTCGCAAAAATAATCATTGGCGGATTCTTTAACTGGTTGATTTTATTCGCTAACGTCAGTCCGCTTTCACTGGTCAAATGAATATCTAAGAAAATCAAATCTATTTCATGCTGCAGCATTTTTTCCAAAGCTTCTTCAATAGATTCGGCTTCAACGATAGCTGTAATTCCTTCACAACGTTCCAATAAATACGCCAGTTCATTTCTAGCTAATGGTTCATCATCCACTATTAAGGTATACATTTTTATCCCTCCATTCCTTGGTAAGGTATCTTGCAAAAAACAACGGTTCCTTGTTCTGAAGATTTAAAGTTCAATTGAGCTTTATCCCCAAATAAACTGATCAGGCGCTTATTTAAATTTTCTAAAGCTGATCCGGTTCCTTTTTCAGAAGTAACACTTTCTTTGCCTAATTTTCCAAGCCTATCCTCTTCTATCCCATAACCATTGTCTTGTACACTTACGAGAATGTCCTGATCCATCTTATTGACCGTTACTTGGACTAGATTATCCACTTTCCGGTTTTTAAATGCATGTTTAAAGGCATTTTCTACCAATATTTGAATCACAAATGGAGGCAATAAAATATTCTTCAACCCATTTTCTATGTTCATTTCGACCTGATAGCGATCTGGAAAGCGCGCTTGTTCCAACTTCATATAAGCTTCTACTTGAAGCAGTTCTTTTTCTAAAGGAATCACATTCGTTCTGGCACCTTGCAGATTAGATCGGAAAAAGGTACTCAACTGCAGCAACATTTCGCGAGCTTTCTCACTATCCACTCGAATCAATGCAGAAATGGTATTGATGGTATTAAAGAAGAAATGTGGGTTTACTTGAGCTTGCAACGATTTGATTTCTGCATCTTGCAATAGTTGACTTTGCAATTCCATTTCGCCAAGTTCAATTTGACTGGAAAATATAGTAGCCAAGCCTTCCGCTAATTGTCTTTCAACAAAGGTCAACTTTGAGGCGTCAGTGAAATACAACTTTAACGTTCCAATCGTTTTTTCCTTTGACTTTAAAGGAATAACGATTGCAGCTTCTAATGGGCAGCCAGGGTGATCACACCCGATTTCTCCATGAGAATGTGCTTCTTTGATCTCTCCCGTTCGCAAAACTTCTTTAGATAAGTTGGTCACTATTTTTTTTGACGGAAAATGATGATCACTGGCTGCACCAACATGTGCTAAAATGCTATCTTTGTTGGTGATGCTTACAGCTGAAACTTTGATCAGCTTCTGAATGATTTTTGCTGCTTGCGTACAGGATTCTTCATTCATGCCCGAACGAAAATAAGGCATCGTTTCATTGGTCAATTGGAAAACATCATGGGTTTGGACGGCTCTTGTCTGTTCTTCCTGCCGCAATGTTGAGTCAATGATCGACAAGAAAATCCCTGTTCCAATACTGTTCGTCAAAATCATGGGCAACCCAATAAATTTGACTAAATTTACAGCTTCTTGGAAGTTTGTACTTAATAAAATAATACACACCATTTGGACAGCTTCCATTGCTGCACCAAAGACGAGTCCCTCTCCAACTTTTGGATAAGTATTTTCCCGAATAGACTTCAACCCATATAACCCGGAAAATAATCCAACTAATATAGATGAAATCACGTAAATATAAGCGTCCATTCCGCCTTGAAGATAGCGGATAGCTCCCGAAATGATTCCTACACTCACACCTATGATCGGTCCTCCTATCAATCCTGAAACACCAATCGTCAATACACGTGTATTAGCCAGCGAAGAATGGGTGGCTAAGTCAGTAAATGGTTGATCGATCATAATTTGATTTCCGTCAATTTCTATACCGGTAAAATTAGAAATAATAGCAAATATTCCGAATACTACAATCAGCTGAACCATCGTACTTGCTCTTCTTCGATTTCCTAAAAGATTTTTAAAATAAGGAATATTCATTAAAATATATGCCAAAATAATAATCAATCCGCCACGTTCAAGCATTAAAATAAATAAGTTGAACATCTTTTCACTTCCTAAAGTTTGATACCTCTAGTTTACCTTACAAAAACCCATTATGCACATAAACAAATAGAGCTCTTCATCAATTGATGCAGAGCTCTACTTGTTTATGCCTCTATTTTTTTTATTGTTCCCTATTATTTCTTGTATTCTAAAATATCTCCAGGTTGACAGTCTAAGGCTTTGCAAATCGCCTCTAAAGTAGAAAAGCGAATTGCCTTTGCTTTTCCATTTTTCAATATTGAAAGATTCGCCATCGTGATGCCAACTTTATTTGAAAGTTCAGTTACGCTCATTTTTCGTTTTGCCAACATTACATCTATATTAATTATAATGGCCATATTCTTCACCTCAAATCAGACTATTAAATTATTTTCTTTTTTTATCTCAATAGCATCTTGTAAAAGTCTTTGAAGAACTGCAGCAAAGATTGCGATAACCAATGATGCAAAAATTGGAACCATTCCGACTAAGATAAGTCCTGGGGCATCATCCATTTGTGCTAAACCAAAAACAAATGGCAATATGCTTACATACACTCAACTGATTACCAATGCACAAACCTTGATTTTCTTTAACGCTTTAACCGAAAAACCTGAGAACGCTTGATTATTGTCAATATAGCTTAACAGTTTAAATGCTTGATATAACGCAATGAAAAACGGTATAGCAGATAGATACATACCCGCTATAATAGGATAGAGTAATTGATCATAATCTGGATTTGCCGGATTGCTCATTAACCAAATCAATCCAAACACACACAATGAAATAACTGGAAGACCAATAAAAAGAACGGCTAACTTTAAAAATAATGTTGGTCCATGTTTCATAAAACAACCTCCCTTGTTTATTATAGTTTGGATTTTAACTTAATATTTATTGTTTATCAATAAATAAATATCTATTTAAGATAAATTTAAGTTATTATAAAAAAATGCATTAGTAACTCGTCCTCTAAGGTTATTTGACTAATTAGTGTGCAAAATATATAGTTTAAATAAGCATCACTCTAAAGTAATACTAAGGAGAATGAACATGGAAACTGAGAAATAAGTAAGGGGAGTTTGCAATTATTTAAGTAGACAATTTATTCAATAAAGGAGAATTTTATATGAATCATTATTTTCATTTGCCAATAGATTCAAAATTAGCACTTGTACAACCTACTGTAGCTTTGGCATCAACACTTTTTGATTTGGTAGATAGTGATAGAAAGCATATCAGACAATTCCTTGACTTTGTCGACGTAACCAAAGATCCAACTGATGAGATTAAGTACATAAATATGAAATTATCCGGTCAAATAAAAGGAACAGATAGGCTATTTTTAATTTCCTATGAAGATAAATTAGTTGGTTCTATTGATTTACATTATATTGATGCTCGTAATAAGAAGGCAGAAATAGGTTATTGGATTCATTCTTCTCAAACTAAAAAAGGAATAATAACTAAATGTGTAAAAAAAGTATGCCAAATAGCTTTCGAAGAAATGGAATTAAATAAACTTTCTATTGTTGCAGACATCAAAAATATAGGCAGTAATGCTGTAGCCTTAAAGAGTGGGTTTTCTTTAGTTGGAGCAGATAAAGGAGACATCATTATGTATGGTGAATCACGTGATATGAACAAATACTCCCTTTTGAAATCTGAATTTCATCTCTAATAACCTAAGTTTTTCAATAGGATATTCTTTGTTTTTTCATTTCATATTGTGTACTTTAATAGCCTTATTAGTTGCACTGTACAAAGACACTTTTCTCACGGCTTTTTCAGTTAAAAAAAATGGATTCGATGACTACTTTGATATTGATTTTATTTACCAACGTCTTACTAATTATATTTAGCATTCTAAAAGAATGAACCTCACAAATTGGTCTTTAATCGATATTTTCGTTATAGTACAATTGGAATAAATCATCTTGAGGTGATAGAAATGGAACACGATATTTTGAATGAAAACATTAGCGAAACGAGTCTTTATCATATTTTATCAGAGGTCACTATTCAAAATAAAGGCAATTCTATGGAGTATATAGAAAAATCAATGGAACGAGATTCAATGTTAATTCAAGCTATTAAAACTGGTAATAAAGAACTATTGAATACAGCAAAAAATTATGTAGCTTCAGAAATAACCCATCCTTATTACTATGCTAACCCGATTATTCATGAAGATATTTTGCGTACACGCAAGAATGGAATGATTATTCGAAATACGTTGTGTAGAATTGGAGCTGCCCTAGGCGGAGTTCCTGCGATTAATTTGCATTTGATATCTGAAAAATATGCACTTCAAATCGAGCAAGCTCCGACACCAGAATATCTCGAATATGTTGTTAGTCCAAAGATGTTTGATGAATTTTGTGACTTAGTGGAAAACTTTTCAACAATCCATTATTCTAATCTGGTTAAAGAAGTCGTTAACTATATTGGTAATCATATTTCGGAAGAAGTAACTGTTACTATTTTATCTGAAACATTCCATGTCAACGATTCCCATTTGGCTCGAAAATTTAAAAAAGAGACCAACTATACTATCAGTGAATACGTCAATCAGCAAAAAATCGAAGCTGCTAAATTATTGTTACAAGGAAAAGAAATGAGTGTTGGAGAAGTCTCCGAGCGTCTAGGCTATAACAGCAGTTCCTACTTTAGTAAGGTTTTCAAAAAATTAACCGGTGAAGCACCTGCTAATTATGCAAATTTAAAAATGCAAATATAGTTCAAATAATTGTATATCTAGTTAATGTCTAGTAAATAAAAAGAGACTATACTTAGTTTACGGAAAAGCGGAAAGCGCTTCCGTAAACTTTTTTTTATAGAAATTTTAAGCTGAGGTGAACGGAACCAAACTAGTCGTACTACTTTAGGTAAATTAAAATCATAAACATCAATGAAATCGCTATCATTACCACTTTTGTTTTTTTTGATTGAACTTAGTTTTATCTTGTGAATAACTTATATTATTATAAATGGAGGTATCATTATGTCAGAAACAAATGCTTTACCAACTAAGAACCAATATCATACAGCCAAATGGTGGCAAATTGTTCTCTTTTCTCTAAATAACGCTTCAACAAATATTTACCTATTTGCATTTGGGTTTGTAACTTATTATTCTACCGGTTTAGTAGGATTATCCGCTCTCTTCATTAGTCAATTATTAGGATATGTTCGTATTTTTGATGGTTTTATCGATCCTGCTTTAGGAATGTTCATTGACAAGACCGAGTCAAAGTTTGGTAAATACCGTCCATTGATGATAATAGGTAACCTTATTACAATTTTGTCATTTGCCGTTCTGTTTACAACACATTTATTACCCGAATCAACCCGTTTAATTGTTTTGATTATCGCCTTACTCGTTCATAAAATTGGTTATTCTCTACAAGCTTCTGTTACAAAAGCCGGTCAATCTGTATTAACAAATGATCCTAAACAACGCCCAATGTTTAACATTGCAGATGGTATTTTCACTATATTTGCATTTACAGGCGGTCAATTTTTCGTTTCAAATTACCTATCACCTAAATACGGTAACAGCTTCACTCTTGGATTCTTCCAAGAATTAGCTATTACAATTGTCATACTATCATTTGTGCTATGTATCTTAGCTGCTATTGGTATCGCAGGTAAGGATAGAAAAGAATATTTTGGGTTAGGTGAAAAAACTAAAAAAACGACGATAAAAGACTATGGTCATATTTTAAAAGGAAATCGTCCATTACAAGTGCTTGCGATGGCCGCAGCTTTTGTTAAATTCGTGGTTCAATTAATGAGTGATCAAGTTGCAATGGTTATCTTATTCGGAATTTTACTTGGAAACTTCAAACTATCTGGACAAATTTCATTAATTACAGTCATTCCCGATCTATTAATCACATTTGGTGCTGTTGCTTTAGCCCGTAAAAAAGGTTTGCGTGGTGCGTACGTCTTATACTTAACATTAGCTGCTGTTTTCTTAGTAGCATTGGGTTTCATGATTTCCACTATGCAACCAGGTGATGTTAATTTTGGTGCTTTAACAATAAAAGCGATACTATTCATTGCTATCTACACACTTGCTCGTGGATTCTCTCGCTCACCTGCTTCTCTAGTTCTTACAATGGGCGCAGACATTAGCGACTACGAAACAAGTGAATCCAGCCGCTACGTCGCTGGTGTTATTGGTACAATTTTCTCACTAACAGATTCTATAGCCTCTTCTCTAGCGCCAATGGTTATTGGTTGGGTCTTAGCTGGAATAGGATTCAGTGAAGTGTATCCTTCACAAGAAACAGCTTTAAATCCTGATTTACGCATGGTTGCCATTCTCTTATTTGCCGTACTTCCTTTCATTGCCATCTCAATCTCATTAGTATTCATGAAGTTCTATAAACTTGATGCTAAAGCGATGGAACAAGTTCAACTAAAAATCGCGAAATTGAAAGAAGATGTCAACTCTGATGGAAAAAATAATTCAGATTCGAATGAAACTCTAAGTAACACAGCATTAGCAGAATCTATCAAGCAACCCTAATAATGAGTTAAGTTACAAGGTATTACAAGAAAAAAAACACGCACTTGTGGACTATTTAGTCCACAAGTGCGTGTTTTTTTTTAGATTTCTTTTGGTCTCATTTCTACATATGAAGAACTAAATTCTAACTTAATTTAGCTCATTCCATTCTTCACGAAGAATTCCGTACTTAATAGAATCCCAATATTAGCCTTGCCAATATCGAACCTTTCTTATTCATCCTTCTAAAGACATTCAACCTTTTTCGCCTACAAGCTTCATTCCTAGCCAGTTCAACTTGTTATGTTCATAAGTCTATTTAGTTTACCTCAAAAAAAGAAAGCGCTATCCTTAAACTAACTAAAGGAGGCCTTTTTATGAAAAGAAAGACAGTTTCTCAGCTCTTAATGCTGGGATTATGCGGAGCAGTATTAGTAGGATGTTCGTCAATTGAGGATACTAAAACTAGCACATCTTCAATTATCAAATCAGAAGATATTGATGCTACTGGCAATGAGAGCAGTTCGACTTCTACTGAAATGAGCAGCAGTTCAACTAATCAAACAGATCAAAAAACACCCTCAGACAAACAAATTGATGTGGTTTCTGAATTGAAAATGAATCCTGACCTTATCTTATTGCCTACTGCTTTCCCAACCACAGATTCCTCTTCAATTACGTCCGATATATTAACTAATGAAAAAGATAACTATAGTGTTAGTTATTTGGATAATCAAGGAGAATTAGCTGAAGTTACTGGAACGGTTTATGAGAACACCGCTTCGGCAAGTGATGAAATGGCTACTTTTTCAAACGGAAAAGTAGTAGAACCACACGAAGAAAGAGGATCCGATTTAGGACACGATATTACTGGATACAGTGAGGGCGCTGCAGGGACTCACTATTTTAGTTGGGAAGAAGGAAACTGGGTCTTTTCTATCCGTTCAGTCAGTGAAGATCAAATGAATAACCCAGGAATAGCCAAAAAAATAGTAGACTATTTAGAAGAACAGTATCTTCCAGCTCCAAATGACAAAGGTATCGTTTATATACACTACCATCAAGGCGGAGAAGAAGTGGATGTAGATATTCGTTGGCAAGACCGTAACATCGTTTACCAGCTGAATACTACAAGAGTCCCATTAGAAGCTCTAGAGATGGTTGTTTCAATGAATCAACCATAAAGCAAAAAAAACAGAACTGCCTACTGAGGAAATTCTGTTTTTTTTTTTTGCTAGTTAAACTGACTAAGTCTATACTTTTATATCTAATTTCAAGTGTATAGTCGCTTTTATTTAAATTTAATTTCTTTTAATCAATCACTATGGTTTCTAAGTTAACTAATTTTGCCCAATCTTGGATTTGTTCTACTGTTAACACCAATGAAACTACTGTATGGTGTCCACCACCAGATTGAATCCATCTTGTTACCCCATCTTTAAAGTTTGGTTTAGGCTTCCATAACACTCGCGCTACTGGCAAATTAGGCGCTTCTTGAGTAGGCACTTCAGCTTCTACAGCATTTATCAATAATCGATAATGAGTTCCCAAATCCAACATTGAAACGACTACTCCACTTCCAGCAGCTCCATCAAAAACTAAACGAGCTGGGTCTTCTTTATCACCAATACCAAGTGGTTGCACAACCACTTTTGGTTTATTACTTGCTAGTGTAGGATCTACCTCAAGCATATGTGATTGTAATATTGTTTCATTGCCTTCGGTTAAATCATATGTGTAATCTTCCATAAAACCTGTTTGCTTATTCTTAGCCATAATTTTCATTAAACGATCTAATGCAGCAGTCTTCCAGTCACCTTCTCCAGCAAAACCATACCCTTCAGCGTTTAAACGTTGGACAGCCATACCAGGTAGTTGTTTCATGCCGTGTAGATCTTCAAAATTCGTTGTAAATGCAGTATATCCACCGGCTTCAAGGAATCTTCGTAAACCAATTTCAATTTTAATTTGCTCTTTTACATGTGATTCATAATACGCTAGTTCATTATTGCCCAATTCAAATTCATATAAATCTTGACAATCTTCATAAGTAGCTTGAATCTCTTCTTCTGTCACTTTCGCCATTTCTGCTACTAAATCACCAATACCATAGTAGTCTACCGTCCAACCGAACTGGATAGCTGCTTCTACTTTATCTCCTTCAGTTACTGCAACATGTCGCATATTATCACCAAAACGTGCAACTTTAATGTTTTGACTTTCGATAAATCCAATAGCTGAATCCATCCACAAGGCAATATCTTGTTGAACGGATTTATTTCCCCAATAGCCTACAACAATTTTATTGTTTTTCTTTAAACGTGCGTTAATAAAACCATATTCCCGATCTCCATGAGCCGATTGATTTAAATTCATAAAATCCATATCAATTGTGTCCCAAGGAATTTTTTCATTAAATTGTGTAGCTAGATGTAATAATGGTTTTTGCAATAATTTTGTACCCGCAATCCACATTTTTGCTGGAGAGAATGTATGCATCCACGTAATTACTCCCGCAACATTATCTTGGTAATTGACTTCTTTCATAACTGTTTTGATTTCATCTGAAGTAGTGACCAAGTCTTTAAATACTAATGAGTAAGATAAAACACCACTTTTATTTAGACCATCAACCATCTTAACAGCGTGCTCTTTAACTTGATTTAATGTTTCTTCTCCGTATAAGTTTTGACTTCCAACAACGAACCAGAATTCTTTAGCATTTGTTTGCAACATTTTAATTAGCTCCCTTATTTTTTAATTTGCCCATAATAAGCATTTTTTCCGTGTTTTCTTTTAAAGTGTTTATCTAGCAATACTTGGTCCATTCGAATATCAAATGCATTTAATTGTAAAGAATGATAGGTCATCTCAGCAACTTGCTCTAGCACTACTGCATTATGAACAGCATTCTCAGCAGATGTTCCCCATGTGAATGGTCCATGGTCATTAACCAATACTCCTGGAACTTCATCAGGTGAAATTCCTTTTTTATTAAACGTTTCAATAATAACCGTTCCAGTCTGTTTTTCATACTCAGTTACGATTTCACTTTCTTTCATTTCCCGTGTTACTGGAATGTCTCCATAAAAGTAATCTCCTTGTGTTGTTCCTGCTATGGGAATAGAACGACCAGCTTGTGCAAATGAAACGGCCCATGGCGAATGAGTATGCACGACGCCTTTTATATTAGGGAACGCCTTATACAATTCAATATGTGTAGCAGTATCACTCGACGGGTTCAGTTCACCCTCAACCACTTGACCTTCCAAGTCCACTACTACCATATCTTCTGGTTTTAAGTAGTCATAGTCAACTCCACTTGGTTTAATCACAACGAGCCCTTTCTCACGATCGATACCACTGACGTTTCCCCAAGTAAATGTAATAAGTTGATATTTTGGCAATAGCATATTAGCTTTATAGACTTCTTCTTTTAATGCATCGAGCATTTTTACCCTCCTCTTATTTATTCCATTCTTTTACTTTAATGATTTAATATACTCTATTTACTTAACGTAGATAATCAACTGCTGCTTGTTCAATTGGTAAGCCTTTTTGATAACGATCAACAAACACTTCGAATCCAGCAACGTCTTCTTTAAGAGGTACAATGGTTGTCCCTTTTTCATCTTTAAATACTTTAGTGTCTAGGAATTCATCCAAAGAATCATTAGTGTTCTTTTCGCGTAGATAAGCAGCCAAAAGAGCAATTCCCCAAGCTCCACCTTCTCCAGCAGTCTCCATGACTGTCACTGGTGCATTCATCACTGATGCCATAATTTGTTGGCCTACCTTTTCAGTTTTAAAAATACCACCATGTCCAACAATTTTATCGATAGTAATTTGTTCTTCTTTCGTCAAAATATCCATTCCGATTTTCATAGCACCAAACGCTGTAAATAAATGCACACGCATAAAGTTAGCAAGTGTAAATTGACTATCGGGTTGACGAACAAATAAAGGTCTACCTTCACTCATGCGTGTAATATTTTCACCAGAATAATATCCATATGACAGTAACCCTCCACCTTCTGGGTCGCCCTTTAACGCTTCGTTAAATAAAAGACTATATAATTCATTTTTTTCCAACTTCATTCCAGCTGCTACAGCGAATTCGGCAAAAATATTTACCCACGCATTTACATCTGACGAACAATTATTAGTATGAACCATACCTACCAAACTTCCTGAAGGAGTCATAACTAAATCAATTTCAGGATGAACATTCTGTAGTTCTTTTTCTAAAACAATCATTGCGAATGCAGAAGTTCCAGCTGAAACATTTCCTGTACGTTCAGCTACACTATTAGTTGCTGTCATACCTGTACCAGCATCTCCTTCTGGTGGACAAAGAGGAATACCCGCTTTTAGATTTCCTGAAGGGTCTAATAATTTTGCGCCTTCATTTGTCAAGATTCCAGCATTATCACCTGCAACTAGAATAGCTGGCAAGATATCTTTAAGGTTCCAATCGTATTCTTGTTCTTTAATCAAATCACTAAATTGCTCCATTGCTTTCTGGTGATAGTTTTTAGTTTTCGTATCAATTGGAAACATTCCTGATGCGTCCCCAACTCCAAGGATTTTTTCACCAGTTAATTTCCAGTGAATGTATCCGGCAAGAGTTGTTAAGTAATCAATCTCATTTACATGTTCTTCTTTATTTAATATCGCTTGATACAAATGAGCGATACTCCAACGTTGTGGGATTGGATAGTTAAAATGTTCAGTCAATTCTTTTTCAGCTTGTTCAGTCATCGCATTTCGCCAAGTTCGGAATGGAACTAATAACTCTTCTTGTCTATCAAATGCCAGATAACCATGCATCATAGCACTAAAACCAATAGAACCTATAGTTGTTAAAACTACATCGTATTGTTCTTGAATATCATTAGCAAGCATTTGATAGCTGTATTGTAAACCCTTCCAAACGTCTTCAAGCGAATATGTCCATATTCCTTCTTCCAAGCGATTTTCCCATTCGTAACTTCCTGATGCGATAGGAAGATGATTTGAATCAATCAATACTGCTTTAATTCTAGTTGATCCAAACTCAATACCAAGAGAAGTTTGATTATTCAAGATATCCTTTTTAATCTTCTCGTAACTGCTTTTCATTTTCGTGTTCACTCCTCGGTTAGTTTACTTAAACATCTAATCAGAAAGCGCTAACATTTCTATACAAGAATTATAACCTTAATGTACGTACACGTCAATAAGTTTCAAATCATTTGTACGTACATTAAGGTTATTTTTTTCCAAAACAGATACCTATTTTTATTTATTTAATTCTTTTCCACCGTTGAAGAACGTTCTATTAATTCTGGTTCATATATAATAGATTGTTGTTTAAAAGAACTTTTTTCAATCGCTTGTATAATCCAACTTGCTGCATCTCTGCCTAATTGTTCTTTAGGGTGATTAATAGACGTCAATTTCGTATCAGTTGCTGTGCTCATAAATGAATTATCATGACTAACTACTGAAATATCTTGAGGTATTTTTTTCCCACTTTTAGAAATACACTTAATAACTTTCATAGCTATCTGATCGTTATAGCAAACAAAAGCAGTTGGAGGATTTTCAAGTTGTAAGATTCGATCAATATTTTTCGGTAATTCTTTTATATTTTCCGTATCAAACGTAACCAGTAAATTACCATCAAATGCCTTATTAACTTTGCTATAAGCCTTAATAAATCCTTTCATTCTATTTTTCCCCTGTAAATCATCTGTTTTTGTTATAACACAAATTTGTGTATGTCCAAGTTCTAATAAATGCGAGGTTAATTTCTCACTTGCTAGCTTGTCATCCATCCTTATTGAAGGTGCATCAAGCTCTTCATAAGAAGCATTAATGAAGACATAAGGAATTCCTCTCTCTTGCATTCGTAAATAATAGTTTAGATTAGGGTTTAGTTCAGCACTTTTTGTAGGTTCAACAATTAGGCCATCGATATTTTTTTCAAGCATCATTTCAAGACTCTTTTTTTCATTATCCACGTTATTTTGAGTACTAGACAATAACAAGGCATATCCTTTTTTACTTAGTTCATCTTCTATCCCTCTAATAATTGATGGAAAAATATAATCAGATAAGTACGTAGTAATAACACCTATTGTCTTTTGCGATGTATCTTTCGCTCCTAGTTGGTATTGATTGCTTACATAAGTTCCTGAACCTTGTTCCCTTTTCAAATAGCCATCATTTACTAATTCCGAGATAGATTGCCGTATAGTATGTCTGCTGACATCAAATTTATCTTTTAATTCTGCTTCCGAAGGTATTTTGCTATCTATAGTGTATTCTCCATTTAAAATGAGTTCTTTCAACTTATTTTTAATCACTATATACTTTGGTTCTTTCCCCATAAGCTCACTCCTCTCCAAACTTGTACGTACATATACTTTACAGGAACTCATATGTAGTTGCAATAATATACAAGTTTATTTCACTGAATTTACAGCTTAACACCATTATATACACACATAAATAATTAACTAATCAAATCAATTTAAATAACTTTTGTACTTTTAAATTTCATCCTAATACTTTTAACCTATTTCAAAGTATTAGGATGATTAAAATAAAATAAAGCAGTCATGTCAACTTTTTAACTGTTGTCATAACTGCTTTAGTCAATTGGAAAAATTCATTTAACTATTATCAATGTGACCTTTTATATTTTTTAATAGCTTTATTTATAACATTGTTTTCAACTTATTGTAGATCGCTTGAGCATTCAATATCTCATAATCCTCATTGTCAATTAATCTATAAGGTACTTTTTTATAGTTAAGCAACTCTTCTAATCTAGAGATCTCATATTGTGATTGAGGACCCATTAATAGAGCATCAATTTTTTGTTCTTTTATAATGCTTTCTACAATGATCGCAGGTGCTGAATAGATATGATAATCCTTTTCCTCTTCTTCTATAAGCTTTTGAATATTCTTTACAAGTAATCCTGTAGTAATTCCTGCTGTACATACAAGAAGGATTGTTTTACTTTCCAAAAGTTATCAACTCCTAAAATATTGTGTTTTATACTGCTTTTCTTTTTCTACTATAGACATCAAATGCAACAGCAAGTAATAGTATCAAACCTTTTATAGCTTGTTGCCAATCGATTCCTACTCCCATAATAGACATTCCGTTATTCAGAATACCCATTATCAATCCACCGATAACCGCTCCTAGAATTGTACCAATACCACCTGAAGCTGATGCCCCACCTATATATACTGCTGCAATAGCATCTAATTCGAATCCATTACCAGCATTTGGAGTAGCTGCATTCAGTCTTGAAGCTACTATTAATCCAGCCAATGCAGATAAAACTCCCATATTCACAAAAATCCAAAAAGTAAGTTTCTTTGTTTTTACACCAGATAATTCAGCTGCTTTTCGATTTCCACCTATAGCATATATTTGTCTTCCAAGTGTTGATTTTGTTGTTATAAATCCGTAAACCATGATTAAGATAGCTAACAGAATTAAAATAACGGGATAACCTTGATAAGATGCTAATACAAAAGTTAATAACATGATTGAAGCAAACATAATGCCCACTTTAATCATAAACCATACTGTAGATTCAACTTCAAAAAGATTATCTTTCTTTCTTTTGCGAGCTTTCCACATATTCCATACTGTAATCAATGATAAAATCAATCCTATTAAGATTGAAGTCATATGCAATTCGCCATTACTGATAAAATCAGGTATGTAGCCTGAACTTAATTTTGTGAAAACTGTTGGAAAAGGTGCCAGTGTTGTTCCTCCAAGAATAACCTGAGTTAAACCTCTGAAGGAGAGTAGCCCAGCTAATGTGACAATAAACGCAGGAATACCAATATATGAAACCCAAAAACCATTCCAAGCTCCAATTAATCCACCAATTAATAACGAAGCTACAATAGCGATCATCGGATTCCATTGCCATTGAACCATCATAACGGCAGAGGCTGCTCCAACAAAAGCTACTACTGAACCTACCGATAAATCAACGTCTCCTAGCAAGATAACCAACAACATACCTATAGCCAAAACTAGCACATGACTATTTTGTAGAATCAAGTTAGTAATATTTAAAGGTTTCCAGAGAATTCCATCTGTCAAAAGTTGAAAAGCTATTAAGATAGCTATTAAAATAAAAATCATACTATATTTACTAAGTATATCCAATGCTAAATCTTTGGTTGTTTTTTTCTCTCTATTATTTTCGATTAATTCTGTTTTTTTTCCTTTTGCTTGTTCCATTTAAATCTTTGCCTCCTCAGCAGTCATCAATTTCATTAAATCTTCTTGTGAAGTTCCTTCTTTAGGAATATTACCTGTAAAACGGCCTGCATTCATTGTGTAAATTCTGTCACACATACCTAATATTTCAGGTAATTCTGACGAAATTATACAAATAGCTTTTCCTTCACTTGCCATCTGTTCAATAATAGAATAGATTTCAAATTTTGCTCCTACATCGATACCGCGAGTAGGCTCATCAAGAAAGAGAATATCTGGTTCAGACATTAACCACTTGCCTAAGACGACTTTTTGTTGATTTCCTCCACTTAAACTTCCTACATTTTGATAAACGTCCTTTGTTTTTATTCGCATATTATCTCGATATTTCTCAGCCTCAATAATTTCTTTTTCTTTATCTATAACACCTTTGGTCGAAATTTTAGCTAAGCTTGCTATTGTAATATTTTCTTTAATATCTTGTAATAAGTTCAAACCATAATGTTTTCTATCTTCTGAAAGATAAGCGATACGATTTTTAATCGCATCAGACACATTATTCACTTTAATATTTTTACCGTCTTTTATAATTTCTCCACTGATGTTGGTTCCATAAGACTTGCCAAACAAACTCATAGCAAATTCTGTTCTGCCTGCTCCCATTAGTCCAGCTATACCTACTATTTCACCAGCATTAATGTAGAACTCAAGATCATTGTTCACCTTTCGCGTCGTATCGAGAGGATGATAGACATTCCAATTCTTCACTTCAAATATTTTTTCTCCTATATTAGGTTTTCTATCAGGATACCTGTTGGTTAAATCTCTCCCAACCATCCCTTTGATAATACGATTTTCTTCAATTTGATCATTTGACAATGTTTCAATTGCTTTTCCATCTCGAATAATAGTTACATTATCCGCAATAGCTGTTATTTCATTTAATTTGTGAGAGATAATAATAGATGTTATTCCTTGCTTCTTAAATTCTTTGATAAGTTCTAGTAGGTTTTCACTATCATCTTCGTTTAGAGCTGCTGTCGGTTCATCCAATATTAGTAATTGAACATTCTTAGAAAAAGCCTTTGCTATTTCGACTAACTGTTGTTGTCCGACTCCTAATTGAGTGACTAAAGCATTTGGTGAGATAGATAAACCAACTGTATTCAATAGATTTTTAGCTTTCTTTTCAGTTAAATTCCAATCAATAATGCCTCTTTTTGATTGTTCGTTTCCCAAAAAAATATTTTCTTTTACTGACAAATAGGGAATAAGTGCTAATTCTTGATGAATAATTACAATTCCTTTTTGCTCACTGTCAGATATCGATTTAAATTGACTAACTTCACCATTATAAATGATATCTCCCGAGTAATCTCCAAATGGATACACACCACTTAAAACCTTCATAAGTGTTGATTTTCCTGCTCCATTTTCTCCACACAAAGCATGGATTTCTCCTTTTTTCACTTTAAGGTTCACATTATCTAACGCTTTTACTCCTGAAAAATCTTTTGTAATATTTTTCATTTCTAATACTATATCAGACACTTAATCACTCCTAATCTTATTCTGGATCTTATTCATCGAATTTTGTTTAAGATCCAGAATAACATGTTAGTTATTAGTTAGTTATTATTTACCAATTTCATCTTCTGTGTAATATTTACTATCAATTAAAGCTTCTTTATAATTATTAACATCTACTGAAACAGGTTCTACAGTAAAAGTAGGTACTACTTTTACTCCATTGTCATAAGTTTCTGTATCATTAACTTCTACTTCTTTATCATTGACAATAGATTCAATCATATCGATTGTTACAGAAGCTAGTGTTCTAGTATCTTTAAAAATAGTTTGAGTTTGTTCACCGGCTACCATTGATTTGATTGCTGGTAAGTTTGCATCTTGTCCTGTAATAACAGGTAATGGTTTGCTATCTGTACCATAACCTACACCTTTTAATGATGAAATAATTCCTAAACTAATTGGATCATATGGTGATAGTACGGCATCGATTGTTGCATCAGTATAATTAGCACTTAAAAGATTATCCATACGTGCTTGTGCAGTTGCACCGTCCCAACGTAATGTTGCAATTTGATTAAATTTAGTTTGTCCACTTGGAACAACTAATTGTCCATTTTCAAGGTATGGTTTAAAGACAGACATTACTCCATCAAAGTTAATGACAGCATTATTATCATCTGGTGATCCACCAAATAATTCAATATTAAAAGGACCTTTTCCATCTTTTAATCCTAACGCATCTTCAATATAAGATGCACCTAACACACCAACACCAAAGTTATCGAATGTTGCGTAGTAATCTACATTTTCACTGTTCATAAGTAATCTATCATAAGCAACAACTTCAATACCTTCAGCTTTAGCTTTTTGCAATACATCTGTTAATGCTGATCCATCAACGGAAGCGATTACAAGAACATCTACACCTTTTGTAATCATATTTTCAATTTGAGATACTTGATTACCTACAACGTCTTCAGCATATTGCAAGTCTGTTTTATATCCTAAGTCTTCTAATTCTGTAACCATGTTATTTCCATCATCAATCCATCGTTCTGCTGACTGTGTAGGCATGGAAATACCTATGTATGCTTTTGATTCCTTTTCTTCAGTACCTCCACATGCTGCTAATAGTACGACTGACATTAATCCGATGAAAGTTAAAACTAATTTTTTGAAATTTTTTATAGTCATTTTTAATTTCTCCTCACTAATTTTTTGTTTAACATTTATTCTATTTAATCAGTTCAAGCCATTACTAAATTAGTTACTTTAAAGAGTGCTTTTCTCCATTTACCACCTCTTCTATTTTAGATGTCATTTTTATAACGTATTCATTAAAAAATATAACAAGTCAACTCTTATTGCTTATCATATCATCTTAATTCTCCTCGTTTTTTATTTTAATAGCGCTTTCATAAAAATAGTATAACTCACTTATACGTACATGTAAACATTTTTTGTTATTATGTACGTATAAATTTATTTTAATTGGATACGGTTTCTTTAATGGCAACTATAGCAACAAAAAAAGAATTATCTCTCAAAGACAATTCTTTTTTTTGCTTCCTATAGTTTATCTTTTATTTTATTCACAATGCCCTTTGTTGGAGTTGTTGCTGGTTCAATATCAATTGATTTCTGAACCATTTCATGTCGTTCTCCTAGATTCTCATCGATCTTTTTATTCCACAATTCTTTTTGTCTTTTTTTAACGATTGACTCCATTGCCTTAGGAATGACATTCCGATATTCATTCGTTTCACCAGTCATTACTTTAATAGCTTCTTTAATAAGCCCTTCCGGATCAAATTGTTCATACGGGAATGCTAGTTGTGTATAGTCGAAAAGACGCTCTTCTGGATTATCTCTCCAAATTCTCCAAGCTTCGAACTCGCGGTCATTAAAGCCCGTCAAGTAAGGTCCAGGGTTAATAGTTGCGACTTGTACATTAAACTCCTGAAGTTCTTTACTCAAAGACTCAGCAAATGCTTCTAATGTGAATTTTGATCCGCCATAAGGTCCTGAAAATGGATCTGCCATCAAGCCAGAAACAGAAGACATAAACACGATTTTTCCCCTTTGTTTCTTAACCATTGCTTTGGCAATTTTTTGAGTCAATAAGATTGGTCCAAATACATTTACTTCAAATTGATTACGCAATTGTTTTTCTGGTATATCTGTCAACGATCCACCTTCTGAAACTCCGGCATTATTCAATAATACGTCAATATCCCAGCTCCATGCTCTTTCTCTATCTGCAGGATCAGTTACGTCTAATTTTTCAACTTGTATCTCAATGTTGTTTTCTTTTGCTTCTTTTATAAGAGCAGACACTTCCGACATCGTTTCAACCCCAGCGATAACTTTTTTCCCCTGTTCCGCTAGACCTAATGCAATCCCTTTTCCAAATCCTGTACCTGCACCCGTAATTAAATACGTTTCTTGTACCATATACTATTCCTCCTAAAAGATTTAATAGATTGGTTAACACATAAGAAGTATAACGGTTCATGGAAAACGTTTTCCAGTAATACGCATTAATTCCTATGATTTAAAAAAAGATAACTTAAAGATAATAAACTCACTTTTGTCTATTGAGGTTCCTCATTTTTTAAGACATAATAGATTTAACAAATACGTGATTAGTTCAAAAAAACATACATAGAAAGCAGGTTAATTAATGGAAGAATACGAAGCTTTACAAGCAAAATTAAAGACTCTATTAAAAAAAGAAACCTCTGCCAATATACGCTACGAAGAAAATAACGAACGCTACGAACTAGCAAAGGAAATTTTTGATAAAGAAAGTGAAGATGTTGAAAAGTTGCAAGCAGAATCCTTATCTACCTTTTTAAAACGGTTGGTTGGAAACTATGATAAAAAATTGGACAAAGAAATGCAGGAAAAACTTACTGCTAAAATGGAATTAGATTTATCTTTGCCCTTATTGCTTGAAGCTAGAGAAGATTTAGCTGCTATTCAAGCCGCTGTTGAACAAAGTACCGCTCAAATTAAACAACTAAAAGACTTTTTATACCGTCAAGACCCTAATTTTCGCGAAAAGATTACTGACGAAGAAATAAAACGGGCTCAATTAAATCAAGAATTAATTGAATTAGATGAAGCATCAGCTGCTGGAGAAAGAGTATTGGAAGGAATTGACGATGCGCTAAAGGATTTAGATTCTGCTGATTCTTTTTCAACTTGGGATATGTTTACAGACAGCAGTCTTATATTTGATATGATGAAGTACGATAAAATTAATAAAGCTGAAACTAAAATGAGTCGCTTAGAACAACTATTAGAAAGTTACACTAAAGAACTAAAAGACCTTTCTTTAGATACTTATCTTAGCTATGAAAAATTTAGCGGTATGGGTAAAACTTTCGATATTTTCTTTGATAATCTCTTTTCAGATTGGGATACAAAAGCAAAAATTGGCCGCAATATTGATATGCTAGAAACACTTGGTAGATCAATCATTGACTTTCAAGGTAAACTTAAACTAAATAGACAAGAACTAGAGAAACAAATCAAAGAATCAGAAACTTTATTTTAAAGCACAGCAAAGAGCTACCTAAAAAGCGTATTTACTTTTAGATTAATTTCTAACAAGTAAGTACGCTTTTTTATTTTAGAAGAAATTTCATTCCTATCGTTCATACGGTATCCAGTCACTTTTCGGCTTCAATACTACTTGCCTTTTATACAAACATTAACCAAATCTCTTTTACAAAATAGCATACAATTGTTTAAAGTTATCAATTATATAATCAGAATTATCGTTTCCTTCACTATTTTCATTAAAGTAACAAGCACTGATTCCTGCATTTTTTGCAGCTACCAAATCTACCTCTCGATCTCCAATCATAATTGCTTCTTCGCGCTGGATTGAGTGCTTATCTATCAGATAATTAAGCGCATCTGGACTTGGTTTTCTTTCAAAACCATTCTCTAATGTAATGAAGTCAGAAAAATAATCATACAACCCATAGCTCTTTAACAAGGTTACCGACGAATCTCCTCTATGAGTATATAAATAATTTTTTCTATTAGTTGAATGGATATAGTTGCAAATATTTTCAATTTCAGCGAAAGGTCTGGCTAACGAAAGTTCTTTACTCTTTCGTTGAATTTGGTAATCCTTTATAAAATCACTACTTATGTTATATTTCTTTTTATAGTAATTTAGAGTAAATGCCATTGATACTTGCATTTTTTTTATTATTTCTTCTATTGGTTCTTCTATATTCTCTTTTTCCAGTAAGTCTTTAAAAACTTTTGCCATTACTGGATAAGTATCAAACAGCGTTCCATCAAAATCCCAAATTACGTGTCTAAACATACTTAAATCCACTCCAAATCAACAGTTTTTATGAAATTATCTTTGTTAAAATACTCATAGTTATTGCATAATATATATTTCTAAAAATCTTCTCTTGAATACAACCTAAAATAGTGCGCATTAAACTATCGATAAAATCCTAATTCTCCTGAAAAATAATCTTTTATTGCATCTTCATGCTGTTGATTAGCAATTTCTGGCAAGTTATCTCTAGTATAGAATTTTAAGTCTAATGTTTCAGCATTATAGGTAGTTAGGCTTCCTTCAATAGTTTCAAAAATAAACATGGTTGTAATTGTTTGAGCTTTGTCTCCATTTGGATAAGTATCGAAGTAATTAGAATAAATACCTAATAGCGCGGTAACTTTGACTTGTAATCCCGTCTCTTCTAAAACTTCTCTGATTGCTGCACGTTCAACAGATTCACCTTTCTCAATAGCTCCTCCCGGTAAACCCCACAATTTTTTGTCGCTTCGTAACTGCAATAGAATTTGATTATTCTGATTGGTCACGATTCCACCTGAAAAATTCAAGATAATCTCTTGATTGCCAACATAACTTCTAATCCAGCGTATATAGTCCATCTAGCACTCCCTTAATTATCTGTTTATTAACATTTTTTTCCCAAATGGATAGGGGTAATTTCATTATTTTTAAACACATCTATGGACTCCATATTTATAAAGTTCTCATGATCGAATGTAAATTTCACAATCCAAGGCATTAGCTCTCTCATTTTCGAAAAGTCCTCGAATCCAAAATAAGGATTAAAATAATTAATAATAGTGCTTAGAGCCGTTCCATGACTACCAATGACACAATTTGTTTCAGGATGTAACTGTACTAGTTCCATTAACGCAGTTACATTTCTGAATTGAACTTCTTTTAAAGATTCTCCATCAGCTAGTTTATAGTCAAAATCCTTCCATTGTCTTTTACTAAAGGTATCAAAGTCATCAATCCAATTAGAAATACGACGTTCTTTAAAAGAATCAATGCATTCAATACTAATATTAAGTTCGTCAGCTAAACTTTTAATTGTATCAACAGCTCTTATGTATGGACTAGAATAAATGTAATTAATATCTTTATCTTTTAAATAATTAGTAACCAATAAACTATTTTTCACACCATCTTCGGTTAGTGGTCTTGAAAAATCATCATGAACTCTAAAATCTGACTCAGCATGCCTAACAAAATAAATAGCTCCCAATTCTGTTCCTCCTAAACTTTGATTCTATCAAATAATTTATATGCTGTTTAAAGTAATTAACCACTTTTTGAGCAATGATTTTTAAATTCTACATAATTAATATCTCTTTAAGCAGATATAAGAAATGCCTATTAAATAGGATAAATCAATTGATTGTCTACAAATATTCTACAATTGATTTTAAAGTTACCACCAATTGAGACTTTTACTTCTTCCTTTCCAGTTAATTCACCTCGTAGTCTTGCTCTAAATCCTAAACCTATATTTTCGTCTTGTAATTGATTATCTATATAAAGTTTCTCACCTGAAAACCAACCATTTTCTACTGTAATTTGTTGCCCTTTGTATGTAACTTCGAATTTTTTTCTCATCTATTTTGCGTCCTCTCTTTTTTAGAGGCATTATTTTCTAATACCTCTCAAGTATTTTATTATGTAGTAATTTCCTTTAAAAGATTAAACAGCATGAGTTTATTTTCTTCTAAATCGACTTTAAAATAAATAGCTCTTACGTAATTGCGCACATTGCTCATTATTCGGGTATCTAAATGACTATAGCTTTTTTTTAATAAAAAGTTACTAATCAGTCGATCTAATGTATTAAGGTATTCTTGAGATAATCCATACCGGTTTATCAATGCAGCACTAGGAGTGGAAAGTCTTTCTATTTCATCATCTTCATAAAGAAAAGAATCATTCACACAAAATAATATAGACTGTAAAGTTTTCTCATATAGATTTTGTTCAAATAATGGATGAGTAACAATTTCATCTAATAGATCAGCACAATGAGCAATGGAATGCGCCCAACCCTTTTCATTAGTAAACCCTCTTCTATCTTGTTCGTTTAAAAGAAAAAAGCATGTTTTATCTAAACAAAAAGAAATATGATTTTTTTCTAGAAAAGACTTTTTTTTATCTTTATTAATCAGTATACCTAGTGTTAGTGCCGAAAAGGATCGTACATAAACGGTATCATTATTCTTAGAACCTATTTTATATAAGAAATATTGATTAGTAACTAATTGTTCAAATAAATTTTTTAATTGAACATTCGTTAAGTAATTATTGGTAATGATTTCTAAAAAAGCATTATAGATCAATTTGTCTCTAATATAAGGGTTAGTATTGCCTATATTTACTAACATCTCTTTTAAAAGAAACTCAATGTTACTGTAATTTTTCTCTTCCAACTTTTCAATTAGCATTCTTTAACTCCTTAAAAATAGTACCTATTTTATTTATTTCCAATCCATTTAAAGCAAGAAACGATTACATAATAATTAAATTCAAACTATTTTTTTCTAATAATTCAAGTATATTAATCTTACTTGAAAAGAACAATCTATTTTTCAACTAAGTTACTAAATAAAACAAGTATCGCTCTAGAAAAAGTTGTTTAGGGTTACTTAGTTTTTTTTGAAAAGCAAAAAAATCCCATTCTATTCCCGAAATGGGTATAGAATAGGATTCATTTTTTAGTCTTATCTAATTGTGTTAAGAGCTTTAGTCCATAATAATAAGTCATCAAACATGCCTTGTGCATTAACTTTATTGTAGTCATTTGGTTTGAAAACACTCATATTTTCAAAATCTGCTATTAATGAGAAGTTTGTTGTTGTGCGAACAGTAGCAACACTTAATTCTGCTAAAACAATACGCATATTTTCGTGAGCACGTGCGCCACCTAGGCTGCCGTATCCAACTAAAGCAGCTGCTTTATTAGCAACTTCTGGTTTCAAGAAATCTGTAGCATTTTTCAATGCTCCACCTACTGCATGATTGTATTCAGGAGTGATGAACACATATCCATCAAATGAAGCCATTTTTTCAGACCATGCTTGAATAGCTGCGCCAGCTGTTGCTTGGCGGTCTTCAGGAAGTTTTGCTCCCAATAATGGTAAGTCGTAATCTGCTAAAGCAACCATTTCATATTCGACACCTTCATCATTTCTGTTTAATGCAAATTCGTGGATCCATTCTGTTACTGCTGCTGAGTTTCTTCCTTCACGTACGCTTCCTGAGATAATACCGATTTTCATAATTTTGTTCCCCTTTTCTTCTATTTTATTTGTTTGTTTTTTCTTTCCGAATAAAGCTTCGCTCATTCGAGTAAATACCGATTTGTTAGCCAATGCGTTTCCTCCATTACTGATTGTTTAATTGAAGGTCACCCACCAATTAACACTTACATTTCGTAAGTACATCTATAAGTATGCCATAGTTTATATTTTATTTCAAGTCTATTTATTCTTAATTAATTATTTTTACTAAAAGTAAGCAAAATCATTCTTTGTTTTGTATTTTTTCTTCTATAGTAGGCTATAAATAAACGATAGCGAGAATTTTTTTTAGAAATCTTATTGATTTGACAAAACAAATTAAACGTATTACAATTATCTCGAATCAGTAATATATTAATTCGTAATTTAAAAACAACGTATTTTTTATGCATTAACTATATAATTATTAACAAAGGAGCGATTCACATGAAAAAAACAGCAGGAATTCACCATATAACAGCAATCGTAGGCCATCCTCAAGAAAATATTGATTTTTATGCCGGAATTTTAGGGTTGCGTTTAATTAAACAAACCGTTAATTTTGATGACCCCGGTACGTATCATTTATACTTTGGCGATGACGGCGGAAAACCGGGTACTATTATTACATTCTTCCCGTGGGCTGGAGCTGCACAAGGAAAAATTGGCGGCGGACAAGTTGGTGTAACAACTTATGCTATTCCAGTTGGAACTTTATCTTATTGGGAAAACAGATTAGCAAAATTTGCAATTCCATTCGAAAAAACAACTCGTTTTGATGAAACTTATTTACAATTTGAAGATTACCATGGGTTGCAACTGGAATTGGTCGAACGTGCAGCAGGTCAACTAAATAATTGGTCTTTTGGAGAAGTAAACCCTGAAGTAGCCATAAAAGGTTTTGGTGGTGCTGTATTGTATTCAACTGATCCTGCTTCAACAATTGAAACGCTACAAGAAACTATGGGATTAGAAAAAGTTGCTGAGGAAGATGGTCTCGTTCGATTACAAGCTTATGGGGATATCGGGAATATTATTGATGTCAAACAAAGTACAGTAGCGCTTGGAAGTTTAGGCGTCGGAACTGTTCACCATATTGCATGGCGTGCAAAAGATGAAGCCGATCATGTAGAGTGGCAAGCTCATGTCCATAAAAATGGCTATGGCGTAACCGAAATAAAAGATCGCAACTATTTTAACGCTATTTATTTTAGAGAATATGGCGACATTTTATTTGAAATTGCAACCGATACTCCTGGATTTGCACATGATGAATCTTACGAAACTTTGGGACAAGAATTAAAATTACCGATTCAATATGAAAGTGCACGAGATCAACTAACAAACGCACTTATTCCGATTGAAGTAAAAGAATTGGATTAATCCTATCACTAAAAAAAACAAATTGGAGGAATAATAAATGAAAGCATTTGAAGGAATCCACCATGTTACAGCTATAACAAGTAGTGCAGAAAAAATATACGATTTTTATACAAACATCTTAGGTATTCGCTTAGTCAAAAAAACGATCAACCAAGATGACATTCAAACGTATCACTTGTTTTTTGCAGATGAAAGCGGCAGTCCAGGAACGGATATGACTTTCTTTGATTTCCCAAATATCCCAAAAGGCACAAAAGGAACAGATGAGATTTCAAGAACTTCTTTCCGTGTACCAAATGATGCAGCATTAGATTATTGGGTTAAACGATTTGCTAAATATGCTGTTAACCATGGTGAAATTAAAGAATTATTTGGCGTTAAAACACTTCAATTTGAAGATTTTGATGAGCAGCAATATCAATTGATCTCAGATGAAACGGATACTGGAGTGGCTTCTGGTAACCCTTGGCATAAAGGACCCGTTCCTGATGAATTTGCCATTACAGGTTTAGGCCCTATCTTTTTTAGAGTCTCAAACTTCGATTATATGAAAGAAGTTCTTGAAAAGGTTCTTTTCTTCAAAGAACTTGCAGTCGATGGACAATACCATCAATTTGAAGTTGGCGAATTTGGCGGGAATGGCGCACAGATTATCGTTGAATCGAATACAATTTTGCCACGGGGAAGACAAGGTTACGGGAGTGTACATCATGTAGCTTTCCGTTCGAAAGATCGTGAAAATCTGGACTCTTGGACTGAGCGCATGCAAAGCTTTGGTTTACCGAACTCAGGATACGTAGATCGTTTCTACTTTGAATCAACCTATACAAATATCTATCCTGGTATTTTGTTTGAGTTAGCTACCGACGAACCTGGTTTTATCGATGATGAGGAATCGATTGACCATTTAGGAGAAACGTTAGCTTTGCCACCCGCATTTAGAAATGATCGTGCCCGAATTGAATCATTGGTACGTCCAATTGATACTGTGCGCAGTACTAAAGTATTCGAAAAAGAGTATTTAGCTTAAATATCCTGAATAGTTAGAAAGTCATAAAGGAGGACTAAAAAGTATGAAGCATTTGTTTATTAAAGGGAGCGACCAAACAAAACCCACTTTGCTTTTGTTGCATGGAACGGGTGGCACTGAACGTGATCTTCTCCCTCTTGCGGCAGAAATAGATCCAAGTGCCAATGTATTAAGCGTTCGAGGAAACATACTAGAAAATGGCATGTCCCGCTTTTTCCGCCGATTAGCTGAAGGAATCTTCGATGAAGAAGATTTAATTTTTCGTACTAAGGAATTAAACGAATTTCTTGATGAAGCTGCTGAACAATATGAATTTAACCGTACAAATATCTTAGCTTTAGGATATTCAAATGGAGCAAACATAGCAGCTAGTCTGCTATTCCATTACGAAAACGCCTTATCTGGAGCCATTTTACACCATCCAATGGTGCCTAGAAGAGGAATTGCTTTACCCGATTTAACGGATACGCCTATCTTTATTAGTGCAGGAACAAATGATCCAATCTGCCCTTCAAAAGAATCGGAAGAGTTATATGACTTATTGGAAAAAGCCCATGCTAAAGTTGACATTCATTGGGAAAGCAACCAACATCAATTAACCTATAGTGAAGTTGATGCTGCTGCTAAATGGTATCAAACAGCTTACTAATCACAGCTAATCCTATTAGATAATCCATAAAAGGAGGTATTTGATGGAAAAGACATTTCGTGAACAAGTCATTGGAACATGGAAACTGCTTGAATATACCCGCATAAATACAGATGGAAAGCGTTATTACCCTTTAGGAAAAGACGCTACTGGATTTCTTATGTACACACAAGATGGCTATATGTCCGCTCAATTGATGGCACAAGAACGACCTGAGTATACGCTTGAAGGATTGCACAACGGAACCCTTCAAGAAATGGCAAAAGCTGCACATGGCTATCATGCTTACTCGGGGCAATATGAAGTTGATGAAGAGAATCAAACACTTTATCATCATATGGAAGTGAGTATGATTCCTAATCGACTTGGTAAAATGCAAGACCGCAAGATTGTTATGGATGGCACCAAAATTACTATTACATCAAACGCCACTTCATCCTATATCGTTTGGGAGCGTGCCCCAGACCATAGCAAAAATAGTTTATAGCAGCTAAAAAGGATACACCTTTGATTGTTTAAAAGAGGTGTATCCTTTTTTAGTATTAAATTATAACGAACATATTTAGCTTATTTCTTTATTTTTTTGGAGCATCTTCACGAGAAAGGTGAATTGTCCCTTCTTCGTGTTCTTGTCCAGAATAGATTGTATACAATTTCAAAGCTTGTCCGCCCGTATTAATGATATTGTGCCACATATTCATTGGTACCAGTACAGCATCTCCTTTAGTGACAGCTCTCTCGAAATCTAGATTATCTTTGGTTGAGCCCATTTTACAGATGCCTTGTCCCTCTTCAATTCGAATGAACTGATCGATTCCTTCATGAACTTCCAATCCCGCTTCATCGTTTGGTTCGATGGACATCACCGTCAATTGTAATTTTTCACCTGTCCAAATTGCGATACGAAAATTATCATTTTGAGCAGTCGCATCTTGAATATTAACCATGTACGGCTTTTTACCATTATCTTTATATTCCATTTTTCCCCTCCTCCTAACAATTTTCCTAACAGTTTCATGAAATAGCATTCTGAACTTCACATTTATTGTAGCGCTTCCAAATAAAAAAGTCATCTTTAGGAGACTTACTAACATGAGTAAAAATAGGTTTATTTTCCATTTCTAATGGTGAACAAATTCTACTATCTCTCGTTATTCAATTTCCGCTTCAATCATCGTTATTTCTCCATCAAATGAAACTTTACTTGTTCCACTATATTTATCTTCTTCATTTTCCCATTCTATATAGTACTCATTATCTTTTTCTACTGTAGAAATAATAGTAGCCTTACCCAAATGATTGCTGTATTCTTCCACAATCAATTTTTCTGCTTTTTCTTCAGACATCGTTGAACAACCGACTAATATAAGCAATACCAGTAGATAAACTAGTAAAGAACTTTTTTTCATCCTGTATCTTCCGCCTATTCCCAAATTTGAACGACTAATTGATTATTTATAAGACGACTATCTTTCCTCACAGCTTTACCTTTTTAAGAATAAAATCTGAAATAAAGAACCCGATGATGAGTGATCCTATAAATAATGCCAATGACGGAAATGCTTGATTCAATCCTTCACCATAAAAATAATCTTGAAACAACTTAAAAAGACCAAAACCCACAATAGAAGATGCTACAAATCCAATCATATAAAATAATAATGTATGCGTAAATGTGCTATTATCGCTAACTCTTTCATCGTCATTATTCATACTCCCACCAGTGTGTGACGGCTCAGCACCATCTAATGAGTTTTTATCAGCATTTTGACCAACATTTACTCTAGCATATAAAGAATTTGAAATATTATTCTGCTGGTTGTGTTTATTTAACTTGTCCCGATCGCTCATTTTAAACACTCCTTTATCTTCTCTACCTATTTATTCTTAGTATATCACAAAAGAAAGCGCTATCCACCTTATGCTTATGATGAATAGATCCATTTAGGGTGTGTATTAAAACTAGTTTATCACGAGAAAAAATAGCTGAGATAGGCCGAATCAAAATCGTTATCTGTTTGAGTAGAAGCAATGAGTCTTTATTCGATTAACTCAAAACCAATTTCTATTTGAATATGCACAATAAGTCCTCATTCGACCAAATTGAAGTCAGCTTCTATTTGAGCAGACGCAATGAGTCTTAGTAGTTTTCAAACACGTCCTAGTTACGTATTCCATTACATAACAGATCACTTTCTCATTTTTGATAAAAAAGCTCCTAAAATAAGCAATTCTTAGGAGTCTTGTTTCTCTCTGAGTTTAATTTTTCTGGCACTTAAGACAAATCTTGATGCTTCTTGCCCATTGCTTTCATTTTTTGCATCATAGAAAACATCTGAATAGATATTTTGATAGCCTATTTTCGATAAATTAGTTGCTAATGCTGACCTGTCCATTCCATGTTCATGGTGGTTTGAACCTTTTTCTTGTTTTTCCATTTCAATAATTAGCACTTGTCCACCTTCATTTAAGGTATCATAAAGTTTTGATAATAGATGGTGACGATCTGGAATATGATGCAATACGAGAGATAGTATGATTGTATCCACTTTGTAGGGAAGCTGAGCGTCTTTTTCAATATCCAGGCATAGTACTGTCGCTTTTTTTGTACCTCTATCTGCTAATTTTTGCTCTACCTGTTCAATCATTTTTGTAGATGCATCTACAAATAGCATAGATTCAAAATCTTCTAGCAAGTCTAGTCCTACAAGCCCTGTACCGCAACCAAAATCGATAGCTGTCTTTTTATGACTTTCATCTAACAAATTACGTATAGCATCAGCAGCACGTTTAGCCATATATTTATTCTTTGGTGTATCATACTTTGCTGCCGATTGATTAAATTGATCTATATGTCCCATTATTTTCACTCCGTTCTTTTTTTATGAATCTATTTATATATTCTGAAAAGATTCTTCACTAGAATCGGCGATAATTCCTATACCCACCATATGACCTTGACTGGCAGAAACAATCAATTGAGAGGGTCCTGTTATTTCTCCTGCAGCATAAATCCCCTTTATATTCGTATGTCCCATGGCATCAGTGATAATAAATCCTGCTTCGTTGACTTCTATACCTAATTGTTCAATAAATGGCAGTTTATTATCCAGTACTGTAGTACAGAACCCACCTGATCTTTTGATGTCTTCTCCATTTTCGAAGACGATACTCTGAAGTTCTCCGTCTATGCCTTTTAATTCAACAATCCGTTCTTCTATCAGACGAATATTATTTGCTTCCAAAAGTCTCTTCTGGTCAGCGTCAAAGATTCCATTTCCGTTAGTTGCTACAATCAAATCATCCGTCCAATTTTTCAACAATTTAATAACATGTAAAGCCTGAACTGATTCTGCTATGAGTACCAGGGGTCTATCTTTCATCTCCCATCCATCGCAGAAAGGACAAGAGAAAATACTGCTTCCATAATAGTTTTCAATTCCTTTTACATTTGGAAGCGTCTCTGTTACTCCTGTAGCTAAGACGACACTTTTGGCATTGATTACTTCACCTGACTCGGCAGTTAATTCAAATGAGTCTTCCAACGCTTTTTCAATGGATAGAATTTTGCTTTTTTTTATAGAAATTGTTGGATATTTAAGTAAATCTCTTCTACCCTTTTCTCTGAAAACTTCCGGCTTGATACCGTCTCTAGTTAAGAATGCATGAGATTCATGCGTCACAGCATTTCTTGGCTTTTCTTCATCAATAAGTAGCACTTGCTTTCTACCTCTTCCGGCTACTAAAGCAGCACTCATTCCCGCAGGACCTCCACCGATTACAACAACATCAATCATTTTTTCTCCTCCTATAAACTCTATTAAAGACCTTTAATATCTGTAATTGAAATAAAAATTAGCTAACTACTAATTTCTTTCGTGCATTTGATTTAAAATACCAGCAATCGTCTTATGTGCAAGTTCATCTTTCATCTTATCTTCTGCATCTGCTACTGCACGTTCAATCAAGCAATCTCTATTCCACTTGCCGTCATGAGACATCGTACAGTTTAGTAATGATTCTTGTCCTTCTATCGCTTGAATGATATCAAGAAATGTGCACTTTTCTGGCGAAAGTAATAAACGATATCCGCCTTTCACTCCAGGAGTTGATGTAATCAGTCCAGCTTTTGCTAATTTTGTTAGTATTTTTGATAAATAAGTGGGCGATATTCTTTGGTGTTTAGCTAGATCTTCTACCCTTACTGCTTCATTATTAGATTCCATTGCTAAATGGACCATAGAATGCAAAGCATAGTTTGTAGCTTTTGAATATTTCATAGTAATCTTCCTTTTAATTGTAGATTCATTTTATCTTTAATTGAATATACGGTGAATTTGATTTAAAGTCAACCTATTAATTTAGTTGAGATAAAAGAACATTTATATTCTTTAGCAATGATGACACAAACTTTACGTATAAATTTCATTACTCCACAAATATAATTTCAGATTAATTAACAGCATATAAAAAAGACCCCTTATAGAGGCCTCATTTCTAATTTTATTCATTATTATGCGTAGTATTTTTCTTAAATAATTCTTTGCTTTGTTTATTAGCATTGATAAAAGTCACATTAGAGTCTTTATTTTTTCTGATTAATTTATCAACAGCTTCAACAGCCGTTGAATCCCATAAAGTCATCGCACTGACATCGATAATTAATTCTCCTTCATGGTCAAAGTCATGTACAAAAAAATCTAAAAACTTTTCAGCAGAGGCGAAGTAAAGATGTCCATGTGCCTTGTAGTGATACTCATCTTGTGCTGTGCCTTTTTCTACCTGGAAATGTGTCATTGTAAATGCTGCAAAAATAGCACTTACTAGAGTCCCGGCAACTACACCATAGGCTAAATTATGTGTAACTAAAACAATTCCAACGGTTAAAATCATAACAAAACTTTCATTTTTGGGCATTACATTTAATCGTTTAACGGATCTCCAGTCAATAGTTTCATAAGCAACGACTACCATTACCGCCGCCAAAGCAATTATAGGAATTTGCACCACTACTTTATTAAATAATACTACAGACATTAACATGAAGAAACCAGACAAGAAAGTCGCTAAACGACCGATTCCGCCATAATTAAGGTTGATGATAGTTTGACCGATCATCCCACACCCCGCAATACCACCAAAGAAACCAGACAACATATTTCCAATTCCTTGACTCATAGACTCACGATTTTTATCACTTGGTTCGTTTGTTAATTCATCCACTAATTGTGCTGTCAATAAGGATTCTACTAAACCGACTATGGCTACAGAAAGTGAAGTTGGTAAAATAATTTTCACTGTTTCTAAATTCATTGGCACACTCGGAATACCAAACTTAGGCAAGTCACTTGAAATAGTCCCTAAATCACCTAACAATTGTGCATTAAGATCAAACCCTAATACAAGAGCCGTAACCACTATAATTGATATAATGGGTGCAGGAATTTTTTTCGTTAGCTTGGGAGCCAAAAAGATAATAGCAATTCCAATAATCCCAAGTACTAGTAAGATGGGTCCGCCTTTGAAATGATCCAATTGAGACAAGAACATCATGATTCCTAAACCGTTCACAAATCCAAGCATAACAGGCTTGGGAATATAGCGCATTAATTTCCCTATTTTAAATAAACCTAGCACAACTTGTATGATTCCGGCTAAAATAGTCGCAGCAAAAAGATACTCTACACCGTACTCAGCAACTAAATTTGCCAAAACTAATGCAACTGATCCTGCAGCTGCTGAAATCAGCCCTGTTCGTCCTCCAAAGAATGCGGCAGTAGCCGTAATGAAGAATGTGGCATAGACTCCAACAATGGGTTCCACACCAGCAACCAGCATGAAGCCGATGACTTCGGGGAATAAAGCTAAACAAACGACAATTCCCGCTAGAATATCTCCTTTGATATTACCAAACCATTCATTTTTATACTTTTGCATGAATACCTTCCTTTTCAAATACTTTTAAAAAAACTCACATCAAATTATATTAACATATAGAGGAGTAAATAAAAATTTATATTGAGAACAATTTGGGTATAAAGAACCGAATTAGTCTAATTAAATTTACTACTGCGTACTTTTTTGCATTCAAAAAACACCTTCGATTTAGTAGTATTTTGACTATACCAACTCGAAGGTGTTTGCTGTTATTTCATGTTAGATTCATCATTAATAGCAATCTTTGAAACCATTTATTATTTTTTCAATTCATTCACATGAAATTGGATGTGTTCTTCTATAAATGTTGCGATGGTAAAGTAACTATGATCGTAGCCATTTTCCAATTTATAAACTACCGGCTTATTTCCTATAGCATTTAAAAATTCTTTTTCTTGCAATTGCACATCGTAAAAATTATCAGCTGTACCTTGCGTGATTAAGATAGGAGGAACTTTATCTATTTGCTCAATCAAACTTGTTGAATCCCATTCTTGCCATGAAGATTCATCTGAACCTAAATAAGCTGTGAATGCTTTTTTACCCCAGGGTACTTGAGTAGGATTCAAAATTGGGGCAAAGGCTGAAATGGAAGCAAAGCGATCCGTTTCTTTCAAACCCATCATGATTGCTCCATGTCCTCCCATTGAATGTCCCATGATACTTTCTTTTCCCGAAAAATGTGGAATCAGACTATAAACTATTTGGGGCAATTCTTCTGTTAAATACGTGTACATTTGATAATTTTTAGCCCAAGGATCTTGTGTTGCATTTAGGTAGAAGCTTGCGCCTTTCCCTAAATCCCATCCTTCATCATCCGGTACCTTATCTCCTCTTGGAGAGGTATCTGGAATGATCACGGCTACTGTCTGATCTGCAGCAGCTTTTTGAAAGCCGCTTTTTTGACTAAAATTATCATCTGTACAAGTCAATCCTGATAACCACCAGATTAGGGATAGTTCCTTTTCTTCAAATAAGGGCGGCAAGTAAAGGCTAAACATCATTTCACAATTTAACACTTTGGAAAAATGACGGTATTTGCGTTGCTCTCCTTGAAAAGAGAGATGCATTTCAAGTTGTTCGACAACCATTTAATCACTCCTCATACGTTAAAATAGTGCGAATTGATTCACCTTTGTGCAATAAATCAAACGCTTCGTTAATATCTTTGAATGCTAAGTGATGCGTAATAAACGAATCTAAATCAATTTCACCATCCATAAAATCTTGAACCATTCCTGGCAACTCCGTGCGTCCTTTTACTCCGCCAAATGCTGATCCGCGCCATACACGACCCGTTACTAATTGGAACGGACGTGTGTGAATTTCTTTACCAGCACCAGCAACACCAATAATAATACTTTCACCCCATCCTTTGTGACAGGCTTCAAGTGCTGATTTCATTACTTCTACGTTACCAATACATTCAAAACTGTAATCTACGCCACCATTTGTCATTTCTACAATAACTTCTTGGATTGGTCGATCATAATCAGCGGGATTAACAAAATCAGTTGCTCCCATTTTTTTAGCTAATTCCCATTTATCAGGATTTAAATCGACAGCAATAATACGTTTTGCATTTGCTTTTTTTAGTCCTTGAATAACTGCTAAGCCAATTGCTCCTAATCCAAATACTGCTGTGACAGCATCTTCTTCGACTTTTGCCGTATGCTTAACAGCTCCAAGACCAGTAGTGACCCCACAACCAAACAAACAAACTTTGTCTAAAGGTGCATCTTCATCCACTTTTACTAAATTGATTTCATTGACTACCGTATATTCACTAAAGGTGCTCGTTCCCATGTAATGGTAGATAGGTTCTCCATTATATGAAAATCTAGTCGTTCCGTCAGGCATTAAACCTTTTCCTTGAGTCTCACGAACCGCACTACATAAATTGGTTTTACCAGAAAGACAGAACTCACATTTCCCACATTCTGGTGTATATAAAGGAATGACATGATCCCCTGATTTTACAGAAGTTACTCCTTTACCCACGGATACAACTACGCCCGCTCCTTCATGTCCTAAAACAGCTGGGAAAATTCCTTCTGGATCTTCTCCTGATAACGTAAATGCATCTGTATGACAGACAGAAGTGTATAATATTTTTACTAATACTTCATTTTCTTTGGGTTCTTCTACATCAATTTCAACGATTTTAAGTGGCTCATTCGGGCCAAATGCGACTGCTGCTTTACTTTTCATACTTTTCCTTCTTTCTTTTAAAACTATTCTTTCTAGTATACCCATTGTATTGTACAATGATCAAGAAGTTAATACTGATATTTTTGTCACTATGAATTTTCAAACTAATTATTGAGAAAGAAGTTGATTATGTTGATCACGTATAAAGATAAAGAATTTTATACAAGTAAAGATTTAGCTCTCTCCGTTATTGGTGGGCGCTGGAAAATTGCGATTATCTGGGCATTACTGCATAAATCTCCCTTACGTCTGAGTGAGTTTCAGAGACAGTTTCCAGATATCAACCAAAGAACATTGATTCGGCAATTAAGAGAACTGGAAGAAGATAACATCATTCACCGAACCATTTATCCGGTAGTCCCTCCAAAAGTTGATTATGTATTAACCGATATTGGTTTAAGCCTAGAACCAGTTGTAACGGCTATTTGTGATTGGGGAGATCTTTTTCAGCAGTCATTAAACTCGAATTAAGCTAGTATTTTGAACCTATAATCTCAAATAAAGCTTTTTTTTGATAATACTTCCAAAAATTGTCTATTCTTTTCAGTTTATAAACTTACACACGATAACTCGTATCATACACTTTTCATCTGATTAACGATTATCAAATTTTTTATTGAAGTACATGCTAAAATATTACTTAATCAACCATACTAGCAAAGGAGGTAAATCTATATGGATAATGAAAAATTACCTGCTCCACCAATTAATGACTTTCCAGAATATAACGAAGATACTCAAGATTATTTGTGGCCAGTTATCGTAAAGTATTATGGAAAACCAGATATTGAATTTTCTGCCTCAAAATCAGAGATAATACAGGCATTTCACTTATTAGATAGCTTATTTGAGGACGATTCAAATGAACCTATAACAATAGGTAATCGTACCTTTGAGCTGAAAAATTTAGATTATATGCAGTTTGAAGGTCGAACTTATGATTTTGCTTAATAATTAAATTATACGGTTGCTTTTAGTTATTCATTTTACAAAACTTAATGTCTACTAAATATACGCTAGCTTTTTTTGTTAATAAAATAAGTTGATTTCGATAGCTAATGTTTAATTAGGGTTGACCAATAACATAATACCTAAGAGTATAACAACGACAAAGACATAGCGTTCAAATTTATAACTTGGGATTCGCCCATGGATAAATGTTCCTACTAACATGGCTATTCCAATTGCCGGAAGAGAAAATCCATATAATACAAATAGTTCTTTAGACCAAAACCCTCCCATAAACTGGCCAATAATAATTAATGAACTAGACACCAAAAAATGAGCTTGTAGTGTCTTTCTAAATATTTCTGGTTTCCAATCACGCAATGTACCATAAACAACAATTGGTACACCGTTCATATTATAAGCACTTCCAACCATCCCAGCAGCAAAACCAAACGGGATAGACCAAATAGGTTTATTCAACCACAGACGTGATTTTGATTGAAATAATTTTGGTTTAATTAATGAATAAATGCCATAAACTACTAGAAAAATTCCTAATCCATAAGTAATTACTGCGTTAGGCGCAAACTTAACCAATGCTAAACCAACAGGAATTCCCAACAACGTTGAGATAGAAAGTACTTTTAAGACAGGTCGATCAATATTTTTCCAACCTGAGAGAACCGTTAACACCGCCACAGTGAAACCGACTAAACCAATTAACGAAATAGAGGTAGACAAACTAATTGGTAGCAAAGCTAATAAGGGCATACCAATAATGGAGTCCCCAAAACCAAATACTGCACGCATTAATGAACCTAGAAAAACAATACCTATTACCAGTAAAATAAGCGTAACACTCATTACAAAAAAACTCCTTTTTCAAAGCACTCTTTTAACCTTATTTCTAATGTATCAGATACACATTATTTTACAAGGTTAAGACTTATATCCAATTTTTTTATTTTATAATACATGATTTCATCTAATTTTATGTATGTGTTACACTAAAAAGAAAGAAACAGAGAGGAGATTCCCAATATGGACTCGGCTTTAGAAATTGCACGCATCTTGCTGCCTATTTTAATAGTGGGTGGAATCGCAGTCTTTGTAGTTATGAGAATGAAATCCAAACATACTAGAGGTACGCTAGGTAAGAAAAAATCAAAAAGTGCTCAAAGTTTATTAGATAGTTTAATACCGTTTGGAATGATACTTGGTTGTATTGTTGCTATACTTATTAGCATAATTTTCTCAATTCCCTTACTATCTACGATAAGTTTGGGATCTGCAGTAGGCTTGTTATTTGGATACTTTGCTTATGAAATTTATGACAAAATGGATGAAAATTAGTCATTACTTTGAATAAAATACAATCACTATGGCAATGACTGTAATCCATCTATCTAAGCTACTAAAAGTGTTATTAGTTCTATCTTTATATTTCACTAGAAAAACTATATTATTAAGTATCGATTTAATTATACAGAAAAGAGGAACTTACTTGATTACATTAAAATCACAACGCGAAATTGATGCTATGGATGAATCTGGAACAGTATTAGCGAACATGCATATCGCTTTACGCGATTTTATCAAACCTGGCATAACGAGCTGGGATATTGAAGAATTCGCTCATAAATTCATCTTGGATAATGATGCAACACCTGAACAAATTGGATTTGAAGGATACGAATATGCAACATGTATTAGTATAAATGATGAGATTTGCCATGGTTTTCCAAGAAAAGAAGTCCTCAAAAATGGAGATTTGATCAAAGTTGATACTGTCATTAATTTGAAAGGTGCTTTATCAGATTCTTGTTGGAGTTACGTAGTTGGAGAATCAAATCCTGAGAAAGATCATTTAATGGAAGTTACTCTAAAAGCTATGTATAAAGGTATTGAACAGGCAAAAGTTGGAAACCGGATAGGCGATATTGGTCACGCGATTCAAAGTTACGTTGAAAGCGAAAATTTATCAGTCGTTCGAGACTTTTTAGGCCATGGCGTTGGACCAACATTACATGAATCTCCTGACGTTCCTGCCTATGGACAACCAGGTAAAGGACTACGCTTAAAAGAAGGCATGGTTATCACTGTTGAGCCCATGGTAAACACTGGATCATGGAAATCAAAAATGGATGCTAATGGATGGACTGCTCGAACAAAAGACGGTGGTTTAAGTTGCCAGTTCGAACATACATTGGTCATTACAAAAGATGGTCCACGTATTTTAACTTCTCAAACAGATCAATAGAAAAAAAGATGTGCCCCAGGAAGTTATAGGGCACATCTTTTTTAGTCATTAATGATTTTATAGTTAATTGTTTTTTTATAAATACAATCCGATAAACATAGCAGACAATATAGGAACAACAAATCCACCAAACATTCCTCTTAAGGCTAGTTTAGATAAATCATTTTTTCTAGTTGGTGCGAACACGGATAATCCTGTTACACAGATTGCAATACTAGAGAATGCTCCAAAACTACCAATGGCCACAGATATCATTGCTACAGCTCTTTCTGATAATTCAGACATCATAGGAGCAAAATCAGCATAAGCGACAAATTCATTAATTGATAATTTGGTCCCTAACAGCTGTCCAGCTAACCTAGCCTCAGTACCGCTTAACCCCATCAACCAACCAATTGGCATGAAAATGTAGCCTAAAACTCCTGTAAAACTGGTTCCTACTAGTCCTAAAATACTATTCAATAAGGCCACAATAGAAATACCTGCAATCAAACTCGCTCCGATTCCTAATACCATTTGTAACCCATTATTGATTCCTTCAGCCATGGCAGAAAAAACAGAGGTATTTGAGCCTTTACGATCTAACGTTACATCTGTTACTCTGCTGATTTCCGTCTCAGGTGTTAAAATTTTAGCTACTAGCAATGATCCAAACGGTACTAAAGCCGTTGTAATCAATAACCATTTCATTGGAATACCTAATAAATTATATCCAACTAAGATAGAAGCCGACATAGATCCCATTCCTGCAACTAAGACTGTCATTAATTCTGATTTTGTCATATCAGGCAAATATTTGGCTACTAAGAAAGGTGCTTCTGTCTGCCCCAACAACATATTCGCTACAGCAACAAAAGATTCTGCTTTTTCAGTGCCTAATAATTTCCCAACTGCTCCACCAATGATTTTAACGACCCAACCGACTATACCTAAGTAGCCAAGAATCCCTGTCAAAGCGGATAGAAAGATAATGACACCTAATACATCAATAAAGAAATAGCCTTTTCCAAATAAATCGCCAAATACAAAGGCTAGTCCTTCATTCGCAAAACTGAATAGTTTTGTTACTCCTGCAGCAAGTTGTTCAATGATCCAGCTGCCTACAGGAACTTTAATTAAGAATAACGCCAACACTAACTGAGCGGCTAGTGCAACTCCAACCGTTCGTTTATTGATTGCTTTTTTATTGTCTGATAATAAAAATAATATTCCTAATATGACTATAATACCTAAAACAGTTACTACTTTATTCATTAATTCTACTCTCCATTTCAGCTAACTTTTCTTTTACTAATTTCACCACAAAGTCTGCATCTTCACTATTATTGACCACGTCAATTCTATCAATATTAATCACTAAAACATCAGATGCTTTATAGTGATCAGTGACCCAGTTATCATAACCTTGCCAAAGAGCTTTGTAATAGTCCATTAACCCTTGATCTTGTTCAAAGTCTCTTCCTCGCAAGCCGATTCGATAAAGTATCGTTTCGAAGGACCCTTGTAAATAAACCATTAGATCAGGTGCTTTTTTTGGTAGTTCTTGTAATTCTTCCATCATGTTGTTTAATAATTTTTCATAAATACTAAACTCTGAAGCTGAGATACGTCCTAACTCTGTATTTACTTTGGCAAAATACCAATCTTCATAAATTGAGCGATCCAACACATTATTCTTGTTGTGTAAAGCTTCTTTAATACTTTTAAAACGACTACTTAAAAAATCTAATTGCAATAAAAACGGGTATCGTTTTAAATGCTGTTCCTCTTCACTTGCTGTGTAAAATAAAGGCAATATTTCATTGTCATCTACATTCTCATAGAATACCTCACTGTTTAAAGATTTTCCTAACAGTTCAGCTACACTTGTTTTTCCTGCTCCAATCATTCCACCAATTACTAAAATTGCCATCTGCCCCTCTCCTCATTGCATGGAAAAAGAGTAGCGTAATTCAGCTACTCTTTTTCCATGTCATTACTAGTTGTTATCTTAGTAGTTTCTAGAAAACGTATTGCTTAATTTTTTATTGCAGCTTTTATGTAACTATTTATTGCTTAACCATCGATTAGCTCCTTAGCTATAATACTATGATATTAAAATTATATCAACCTGAATTTACACCATATGTGCTAAGCAAAAAAAAAGAAACACCATATATTGTGGTTGCGCATTCAAAACACCCTATAGACAAAAAAATAGACAAGCCTTAGGAATTTCCCTACCGACTTGTCTATTTTATTTTGCTTCTTAACTAACTAGTTTAAGGTATGATTGGTATACTGCCTGTATCTCCTTCACTGGGTTTTTGCATGTCACCATCTGGTTGCATGTTCTTGCCACCAGGTTGCTGCATACCGCCTCCCATTTTCCCAGGCGTTGTTCCCACTGTCGTTGATACTGATTCAATTGGAACTTCAAACGTTTCATCCTTAATAGATAAAGTGTATGTTTCATCTATTGCCAAATCAGCTGAACTGAATTGGACAGAAGAAAAACTTTTATCTGCTGTCCAGGATAAGAGAACTGTACCGTCTGCATCGTTTAATTCTATTTTGCTACCTGCTTCATAAGTCGTTTCAAATCCATAAAAAACACTTGCTTGACTAGAACTGTCTGCAAAAGTTACTGCCATTCCAGAACTTCCAGCTGCCATTAACGTTCCACCAGTTATAACAGCTTCTCCATTTGAATCGATTGTTCCATTCCCATCATTTTCTGGTCCGCTAACAGTCGTCACACCACCAGAAATTTCAATTGTACCATTTGAATCTAACCCGTCACCACTGCTATTTACCATCAATGTTCCACCAGAAATGACCAATGTATTTTCACTGTTGCTGCCAGATTCACCCGGTTCGGCGGTTTGTTTAGTTGTTGTTGAAGTCCCACCAGATACATTAACTCCGTCATCACTAGCTACAACGCTTATTTCTCCATTACTGATTGTGATTGTCTTACCTTCGATTCCTTCATAACTTTCTGTAATAGCAACATTTGAACCACTTAATTGCAAATCATTATCAGCATGTAAGCCATCGTCTCCGGCAATTAATGTGAGCGATCCTCCTGCAAGTGTCAGATTTCCATCAGTGTGCACTGTATCATCAGCCGCATCAATTGCAACCGTACCATCATTAATAATCAACTCGCCTGCTGCTTTCAATCCTTTGGTGCTGGTTGAACTGATTTCATCGCTATCCGCATTTTCTTCTTCCTCTGCTGCTTGAGCAAAGAAATCCATCCCTTCTTGTGTTTTTGCTACTGCATTGGCACTCCCGCCACCTGCTGTAATATCAAATGTTCCGCCATCAATTTGAAGCAGCGTTTCAGCTTGAATACCGTCTTGCTCTGTGTCAATCGTAAAGTTACCTCCAGCTATATAGACAAAACCTTTGCCTTCTTCATCTGCATTATCGGACTGAATACTATCCGTTCCGGTTTCAAGAGTAAACGTTCCGTCTTTGATTTTCACTGCATCTTTCCCTGAAAGTCCTTGGCCTGCTGCAGTGATATTATACGTACCACTTACGATAATTAATTCATCTTTCGATACGATTCCGTGATTCATATTTGCATGTATCGTTAAACTACCAGAACCGTTAAATGCCAAATCAGCTTTACTAAAAATTGTTCCGTCAATACTAGTCGCATCAGCATCCGTACCAATTGTTGCTGTACTTCCAGCTTTATCAGTCAATGTATTTTCTGAACCTTCTGCCAATGTCACAAAGACTTTATCAGCTTCTTCAATCAGTAAAGGAGCCGTTGTTGAAGAGGTAATATCTACTCCGTCAAAGATTAAATGAACTTCTTCAGTATCCGGGGCCGTTACTTTGATTTGCCCATCTGAAAGAGTTCCGCTGATCAAATATGTTCCACCGGTTGTAATTGTAACAACATTACCCTCAACCGTTGCTCCTTCTCCGCTGCTAGTACTCTGGTCATCGGCTAATTGGATAGTCGTGGAATCAGCCTCGTCATATCCGACTTCAAGATCATCGGAACTAAATTCTAAATCATAATCTACTGTACTTTTTACAGTGCCAGACTCAGTTGCTGTAGCAGAATCTGCACTTTGGCTAGTGCCAGAAGCAGTTGATTGGCACCCGGCTAACATCACCAAAACAGCTAGTGATAAAAATGGTGTGATCTTCGTCTTTTTTTTCATTAGAGTTCTTCCTTTCCAGTTAACGAGCGTCCACAGATAATTTCTAAATTTCCATTTCTGCAACGCAATGCGTCGATAAATTGTTTTTCCTGATTTTGATCTTTCAATTCAATCGTATATTCAATCCGAAACAAACTTCCCATATTGGTCGTCTTCACTCTTATCATCTGATAATTAGACAAGAATTGTTCGAAGATATCATCAAAAACAGCACTATAATCTAGATTTTCTGGAATTGTTATTTTTAATAACCGAACCCGTTCACCCATTTCGCCAAAGCTGGAAAGATTTAATCCAACCATTGCGCCACAAATAATCACAGCAAATACTACAGCAAATCCAATATACCCCATTCCGGTTGCCAGCCCAACGGCCATTGCCAGAAAGATGCTGCTGATTTCCTTAGCTGAACCTGGTACAGAACGGAAACGAACTAAACTAAATGCCCCCATTACTGCAACACCGGCTCCAACATTTCCATTGACCAGCATGATCACCATTTGTACCATAGCTGGTAATAGAAATAGAGTCATGACGAAACCTTTAGAAAATTGATTTCTATACATATAGGTCCATGCTATAAATCCTCCTAAAACCAAACTTGACACCGTACAAAGTAGAAAACTCGTGATTGAAAACGCAGATGTACTTTCCATATATAAACTATTAAACAACTCACTCATGCACTATAAACCTCTCTTTCTCTTGCTTCCATTATTGGTTCTTCTTGTTTTTTCAAATAATCTTTATACCCATTTGCATATTTCGAAAATTTTGCTGGGTAAATTTGTTGCTCGGATAAGATACGAGCAAGCCATACAGGCATTGCCCCACAAATTTTTATTTCCATCAATAAGTGATTTTCCGGTAAAATCGGCTCTCCATAAGATCCAGATGACAAAGAAAGATCATGAGTGCGGTATAAAATTTCTTGATCAAATGTAATCCGAACATCGTTATCCAATTTCCCAATATAAGCTAGTCTTTTATAAGACAAATACATGGCTGGTTTTAAGTCTGGATAAAAAGAAAGAACTGACTCAAATTCATGTACCTTTTGATCATTGCTGATCGATTCCAGCTCATTTTGATGAGCTAAAAATCTTTCAGCATTTTTCAATTGCATCTTTGTTCTTCTTTTATAGACGATTCCATCAAATTTTTTCTTGATTTCCACATAGACTGAATCTTTTTTAGTTGGAATACCATAACTACGCAATCGAACTTTTTCTTTGTAGAGCGGTTTACTCATTGAGTGGCGTATCAAGTACCAACTTGGGGTATCATAGTAAATATTTGTAATCAAATGCTTGCCGTATTGATCCAGTTCCATATACGGTCTAAGCTCTATAAGCAATTTATTCCATTGATCATACGTAATTAAATACTTTGTTTCCTTTCGTTCAAAAACACTTTGATAGTTAGCCATATTTATTACCTCCTTACTCGATGGATACAATATAAAACTTGAACCTTAATTGAACCTTAAGTCTAAAATTTTAAAAGCAGATCTGTATGTCAGAAGCAACGCTAAGGCAACTAAAGAAATTCGTCTGCTTTTCATGACAAAGATCTTAAAAAACACTGAATCGATGACATAAAAAGAAGAATGGCCCAATTTTCTTGAAGAAAATTGGGCCATTCTTTATTAAAGTTAGAACTGATACTTTTTATTGTGTCAGTCTCCTTTTATTCGTATTCCTGATCGACAGACAAGCAGGCTGACATAATAAATCAGCTTACAACATGTTTTCCTGACTCTGATGCTTCTTCTGTCAGGTTCTGTCAACTCCTTCAGTCAAACACTTCCCATCTGTTTTAATGACTTCTTTGAACCATTCATAACTTTTCTTCGGAACTCTCTTCATGTCTTTCAGATCATGGTTATCACGGTTCACATACACTACTCCATAACGTTTACGCATGTCTCCTTGTGAACTCAAAATATCAATCAAGCCCCATCCAAGATAGCCCATTACTTCTACTCCGTCGATGTACATAGCGTCATACATGGCTAATAAATGTTTCTTATGATAATCGATGCGATAGTCATCTTCTATTAGATTCGTTCCATCCCACTCTTCTTTCACTCCAATACCATTTTCAATTGGAAAGACGGGTAACTGATAGCGCTGGTACAATTTGTTTAACACATCTCGGAATCCAAGTGGATCAATCTGCCAGTTCCATTCCGTAGTATCTAAATGCGGATTGTCTAATCTACCGTAATCCATATACTCATTTGGAATGGTTCCCGCTGGAATCTTTTCAGCACTGATGGTTGACGAAGCATAATAACTAAAACTTATAAAATCATTCTTCTGATTTTGAATTGTTTCTAATTCTCCAGATAATATGTTCATATCAATTTCATTGTTCTTCACAAACTGCATCATTTCTTTTGAATACGTTCCTTTTGTATAAGCGTCAAGTAACGTATAGTTTACAAATTCATCCCATTTTCTAGCTGCTAGAATATCTCCAGGTTTGCAAGTAGCTGGATAAACTTCACTGTAAGCTAACATTCCACCAATCTGAGCGTCCGTTGTTTCGTGAAGATAATTGGCAATTTCAGCATGAGCCACCATGACATTGTGTAAAATTTGATATAATTCGTTTGCCGTCTTTTCTCCCTGTAAATATCCACTGATTCTAAATGCTTCTGGTACATGATAGAGATTCTGCTCATTGAATACGATCCAGTACTTCACTTTATCCGCATAACGATCGACCATTTCTTTTCCGTATCTGACGAAGGCATTCAGTACTTCTTTTGAAACTAACCCATTATACTCTTCTGCTAAATACAAAGGCATGTCAAAATGATACAGACAGATCATCGGTTCGATGCCTCTTTCAATTAGTCCATCAATGAATCGATCATAATAAGCAATGCCTTCTTCATTCACTTCACCGTTACCGTTTTCAATCACTCGTGACCAAGAAATCTGGAACCGATACATATTCATGCCTAAGTCCTTGATGTGATCTAGATCTTGTTCAAACTGATGGTAATTATCATTCGCAAATTTCCAATCACTTGCATGTTCTGTTGCTTCTCTTACATCATAAACAGATGGGCTCTTACCACC